>JAHHHZ010000029.1 GCA_019359095.1 Pleurocapsa minor HA4230-MV1
TTTCCTTACCGAATAATCGTCTTGGTGTATTGGCAGCGTATGGAAATTCAACGACTGCATCTTCAGCACACAGATCGAGTAAGGCTCGAACATCTTGGCTCATCAGTGATAAAAAAGTGGAAAATATTTGAGAGATTGTTTGTTGTTCTACATTTGGTATTGGCTGCATTGGATTCTCCTTGTCTGATTTAACTTCAGTGTAATGAGTTCCCACACTCGATTTCTTTCAGATTCTTACGATGATTTATCAGATTCTTATGGTGAAGGGCGAACCTGCTTTAGTGTCATTCCCGTAAATCGCTTAAACTGTTGCGTCAGGTGACTTTGACTGGAAAAACCGACTTTTAAAACAATATCTGCGATAAGCGAAGCTTAACGCCTTTAGGCGTATTGCTGAGACTTGTGAATTCTCCTACAGTCAAACAACGAGTCATTGCAGCGGGTTAAGGCTTCACTTTACGGTCGCTATCTATAGGAAGCATGTGGATCGGTGATACCAGAGGCAATGCGAAGTGCAAGTTGCTCTTCATCCAGCATTTCCAAATCTAAAAGGGCATTATAGGGATTTCCAGCAAGATTAAAGTATTTTGCAAATGCAGGTTCTGTTTTGAATCCTGCTTGCTTGAGATTCCGAATAGCCTGAAATGTTGCATTATCCCCAATTTTGAGTAAGCGATGTTCAACCAGAAGATGACGATAAGCATGTTGTTGAAAAACAGGTTGTGGTTGCCCAAAAATTTCAAGGGAAAAATTAGTTGTCTGATAGTTGATGATGATAGATTCAATATTATTAATCAAATACTGATTTATGGATGGAGTATGTGGCTGTAGTTTATCAATACATTGAACTCTCTGAAGAAAACTTGGAAAGTCGTACACTTCGCAAATAACATCGATATCGCTGTCCTGTATATTAATACCAAGTGGAATGCTTCCTACCAGAACAGGCGAAAATGCTTTAAGGTGCTCGAAGAGTTGTAATTTTTGCAAGATTTGAAATGTGACTTTTTGAGATTCATTTCCGCCACATAGGTATGCGATATCGAACCAATTAAAATTCATATAAGAAAGGCAAAAACAGCCATTGAAAGGTATTCCTATTCATTCCACCAAAATCTCTCAACTACCCGCTTCATGGCGTTACCAACCGCCTACTAATGCTTGAATTTTAGATTCTGCTTCGTCTAGCCCTCGTTTCCGTGCCTCGTCTCCCATGTCTAAACCATTGGCATGAATGAACTGAATATCAGTCACACCCATGAATTGAAAAGCATAACGGAGTGCAGGTTCTTGACAATCCCATCCTTCGTAAGGAGAACCTGCTCCATACTCAACGCCTCGTGATGTGATGAACAAAACCTTTTTACCGTTCGCCAGTCCTTTGACTTGACCATCTTCCTCCGTGAATGTGCGACCCACACGAACAATCTGGTCGATGTAGGCTTTGAAGTTGGACGGAATGCTGAAGTTGTACATTGGCACACTGAAAACATACCGCTCGGCTGCCAGAAACTCATCCACTAACTCATCAGAAAACTTCAGCACTTCAGCCATTTCTGGAGTCAGTGCTTCTGGAGGCGTAAAAACAGCTGCAATCCAGTCTTCGGTGACGTGAGGAACTGGCGTTTGTCTTAGATCGCGATAGGCGATCGCGTCATCAGGATGTAAGTCTTGCCAGGCAACTATAAACTTTTTTGCCAATTGGCGAGATTTAGAGCGATCGCCCCGTGGACTTGAATCAATATGCAATAGATGTGCCATCGCTATGAATTTCCTGCTGAGGTAAAAACATTAAGGGTTTAGTGATATTATAATGAGGTGGTGATGGTGCAATCTCCCGCAGAAGTTTGGAATATTCAGGAATTTTGGAGACATGTAGATTTTTGAGTGCAGCGTCTCGGCTGTCAGGGACTTCTCATCAGAGAGTTCGCTTAGCGTACCAAGCATGAATGAGAAAGGTCTGGAAAAACAATACAGGTGTATCGAATCCGCTTGATGCAATGATAGACTCAACTTCCTGGGTTGGTAGTATGGCAACATCCTGCCCGTATGCGCCGATGATCTTTTCAATTTCTTCAGCAGGCATCTCAGAGTATTGAAACATCCGCCGAGTGACTGCCAAAAGGCTTTGGTAAGTGTGAGTAGACATATCGGAAACCAGATCGGAACTCACTAAATATCCATTCGGGCGGAGTCGTGCGCCGATCTGACGGAAAAAGTTGCGTCGCTCTTCTGGCTGCGTTATGAAATGAGAAACCCAAATACAGGTTGCTGCATCGAAAGCGTCGGATAAGGGAAGGGAATCGAGATAACCTTCGTGGAACGTGCAACGTGATGCAATCCCATACTCCTCGGCTTTCTGACGGCAAATATCTAGCATCGGTGTTGCAGGCTCTACCGCAGTAAACTGCCACTGCGAAAAATGTTGAGCCAGGTAAATCAATTCCCTGCCTGTTCCCACACCGACACAGAGAATTCGTGCGTCGTCAGGAAGTTCAGAAAGCACCATGCAGATCGACAGATCGAGTCCATTGCGCATCGGAGCCAATTTAGCGAATTGCTTGTCATGTTTAGAAGCGCGTTCTTGGTCAAAAACAATAGTTGATTCTTGGTTTTTCATAAAGCAAAAAATGAGTTAATGAAATAGGCGATCAATTTCTCATGGAGAAGGGCGAACTTGTTTCGGTGTAAGGTTATACTGCCTCCACTGAAAACCTTCGTTATAACCTCTTCGGTAGTAAAGAAAAATACTGAGCAACCAGTGTTGAAGAGGTGGAAGGTGCTTCAGAGAGCCATTTCTCCAGCCTATAAAGTAGAGCTTGTACAAGAAGCCCATTCGTTTAATATACATTGCATAACTCCAATAATTAATTTCTAAGTGCGTGTTGTCATTTAGCGGAATACATTACTTTTTTAGCTTTCAACTATTAGCTATTAGCCCTTCGGGTACTCTTCCTTAAAAGAATTTGATGATCGACGGCAAAAAAGGCGATCGCTCATTAGCTTGTTGTGTATCCACCATCAATAACCAAAGGTTGTCCAGTGATGTAGCTGGCAGCATCAGAACAAAGAAACACAACGGTTTGAGCGACTTCTTCTGCCTGAGCAATGCGCTCCATCGGAATCATAGCTGTAACATCATCAGCCGTAATGCTCATTTTCTTAAAGACACGATCTAGCCCCTCAGTCGCAATATTTCCAGGATTCACCGCATTAATCCGAATGCCTTGCTTGGCATAGTCAAGGGCAGCCGATCTCGTTAGCCCCATAACGGCATGTTTACTCGCGCTGTAAGGAGAACCTCTTGAAAATCCAACCAAACCCGCAATTGAGGAGTTATTAACGATTGCGCCAGATCCTTGAGATAACATCTGCTGGATTTCATATTTCATGCACAGAAACAGTCCGCGCACATTAATCGCCATCAGTTTGTCAAACTCTTCGCTCGATTGAGAGTGTAAAGGTTTAATGACTCCCTCATTACCTACATTATTGAAAGCACAGTCGAGTCGTCCATAGGTTTCGACTGTCTTTTGCACTAACGCTTTAATTTCTTCCTCATTAGAGGCATCTGAAGGGACATATAAGCATTCAGCACCCGTTTCGCGAATCAATTTGGCAGTTTTTTCTCCTTCTGCATCGCATCTACCTGAGAACACCACTTTTGCCCCAGCAACACCGAGCGCAAGTGCCGTGGCTTTGCCAATTCCTGAAGTTCCTCCAGTCACTAAAGCAACTTTATTTTTAAGCATCATTGTATTTACCTTATTTTGTGAAAATAGTTGTATTGATTTGAGTGTAATAATTAATAACTCTCAACTTCTTTCAGATTCTTATCACGATTTATTAGATTCTTATGGTGAATGCGGTGGCTCAATCAGGCAGCACTCCGCTCGTTAATCGCGCCAGCGATAATCTACAGGCACCCAGGTATAACTTCGATCTTCTGCACGGATATGCCCTACTCCTGGAAAAGGCAAATGTGCAGTTGCGATTAAGCGACGTGATTTTTCTAGACGGGCAAACTGTTTCGTCCGTTGTTCTGCTGCTGCCTTGGCATCGACATCGTAGACAACTGCGATCTCAGGATTGGCAAATTGAAGCGAACCGAAGTGAATAAGATCACCGCAAAACTCAATGCTCTCGTCTCCGCTTTCCACAAGATAGAAACTGTGTCCTGGCGTATGTCCTGGGGTGGGGTAGGCGGTAATTCCTGGTAAAATGGCTGTCTCACCAGAAAATGATTTCAGCTTACCTGCATCGAGATACGGCTTAACCGTCTTGACTGCTTCATTGAAATATCTGCGCTCGAGATTCAATCGCTCTGCATTCGTGGGATCGAGCCATAGATCAAGATCGGGCTTGCCAACGTAAACTGTAGCAGTCGGAAACATCAGTTGTCCATTTTCGACTAGACCACCGCTATGATCGGCATGGATATGGGTCAGAAGGATCGTGTCAATCTCATCTGGTGCATATCCTGCTGCCTTTATCGACAGTTGCAGCTTGCCAGCTAGCCCAGGGCCAAACAATTGTCCTGTCCCAGTATCTACTAACACTTGTCGATCTTTGGTATCGACCAAAAAGGCATTGACTGAAGTTTCAACAGGATTCGTCAGAAAGTTGTGATGGAGGAGTTGGTCAACCTCTGTCGAGTTGGCATTAGTTAGTACCCGATCAAGATCTTGTGGTACTGTACCATCGCTAAGTGCCGTAATCGTGAATTCGCCTAACCTAAAAGAGTAGACACCTGGTACTTGAGCTTTGGCAGTTTGATCGGTAGCCATCCCCGCAGAAATAGACGAGGTTGTAATAATTAGCACTGTGGTTATCACAGCTAAAATTGCTTTAAAGAACATGATGTATCCTCGAATTCGAGCGAAATTACAGAAAGGGCAAGGAAGCTACAATGGTTTATGCTTAAAGTTGCTAACCATGTCCTATTTATTTCAAGGGTAATGAGTTTCAGTACTCAATTTCTTTCAGATTCTTACCACGATTTATCAGATTCTTATGAACGCAGTATGTATTTAAACGATTATCTACTCAAATGCGCGATCGCCAAAGGCGTGGCTTCGCCAATTGCGACGCGAAAGACGCGACTTATGAGTTAACCCTACTACCTATTGATGATAGCGTTTACACTGCCGATGGGAGCAACGCCTGACCTTCAAAGTTATTCGGACTACTCCTGACAAAGTTCTGATGGTTCTAAAGTTGTCGTAGTCACTCCACATCTTCTGACCGCAACTGGGACAGTTTTGATGGATATACTCAAGGATAACTTCCTGATTGGCTGTAGAAATTGTTTTATTTTAGATTTTTATGCCAGACAAATCTACAAATTCTCCCCAAGCATCAGCCAAGCGGACTGGTAAGTACTGCTCGATGAATTTTTTACTAGAGGTTGGAGTCAGCTCTAGTTTCTCAAGCATTTTAATACTCATAGCATTGGTATTCATAAGTTTACCCTGCCAATCCTTAAAAAAATCATTGATTGGGGCTTCAATAAAGGAAGTAGAACCGCCGCAGTAGATTACCTGGTCTAATTGATTTAGGGGAGGTAGTTTTTCAATTAACCATCTACTCAATAGCTGCCAATATTCGGTGTCGGCTCGCTCGATTGCGGCTGAAATAGAGGTACGTTCCCGTTCTCTGTGTTGGGGATTGCTGCTACGAATTAAATCTTCAATACGAATACGACTGGTGAAGTCCTTGATAATCTGTTGAGATTGACCATTAACACCGTAGACAGCCTCAGTCACGATCGCCCTTTGGATATCATCTCGATAAAGACCACTACTGTATTTAACGACTAAATCTAGGTAGTTGTAGAATCCCAAATCGGTTGAGTGGGAATGACTATAATTAAACTTGTCATTTTCAATCAAGAGTAGACTAGTATTGCGATAGCCAAACATCAAGTAGGCACTCTTTTGATGATTTTTTTTGTCCTGAGAAAGAGAACGGGATAAATAAGTGTAAACTCCATTTCCTTCTGGTTTGAATTTGACTCCGCAGATGTCTACTTGATAAGACTGTCCGCTATACTCAAAATTAGACAAAGCCTCGGTTAGCTCTGATTTGATGAAGTCTCGATCGTTCATCTCCGACATCGGCAACAGCAATGTCGTATCCAGCTTAAATTGATTAGATAATGATTCATTTTTAGCTATTTGACCAATAACTCCTAAGACCTTGGGAATTAATGATTCGGACTTAAGCTGTTTGATACTGGTTTGGACTTTGGCTTGAACGGCAGAATCTCCTACTAAATAAAAATTTTCGTCTTTGGTCAGTTTAATATAGGATTCTGCTGCACTAGGCTCAATGTTGGTAGGACAAATTACCGAACTGCTGACTAAATGTTTAGGCTTGCCTCGTCTACCTTTAAAGTAAATAGTTTTGATGCAGCTTGTACCAGCGTCTAACACTAAAGTTAAAGTAGGGACTTTAATCGGAGTACTAGAAATAAAATCGGGTTTTATGGCTTGTCTAGTAGTCATTTATTTAAAATTTTGCTGAGGATCGTATGTTGTTTCGTATCTTGCATTAGTTAGCTGCTTACGAAATTCCTCATACATATCCCACATTGTTTCTGTCCAATCATCTTCATTGTCTGGCTGCATTTCAATTAAGGAATTTAGGATACTCAGAGTGTCAGCACCGCTTTTCCATTGTTGAGAGAACTCGTTTATAGCAGCTTCTAATTCTTCCAATGGAGTTAGTTTGGGTAGCTCTGATTCGGTGGGAGCAGATTCTACAGCTTCTTGGATAGATGAAGTAAAGACAGGAACTGGTTGAGGTGCTGGTTGGGCAACAGGAGAATAAGTAGCACTGGGTAGATAGATTGGACTGGACTGAACACTACTTATATTAGTCGATCTAAAGCTCATACCCGAACGATTTTCCAGTATACCTATTGCTGCATAATGATTAGTCATAGCTTCCCAAACTATTTGATTAAAGTATTTATGGTCTTTGGGAATTGCTAAACCCAGATACTGATTGGAAATAGCTTGCGTTATTTTTTGCTGGGTACTTACATGAGGCTTATATTCCTGCATATATGTAATCAAAGATTCTACATCAGGAGATCCTTCAGAACAAAGCTTATAGTGAATTGATTTATAATTTTTCTTTGAGTTCACAGCTATTTTACGTTTATTTATATTTGTCGATTTTTAAAACTATTAACAAGTAAATTTCCCACATTTTATCCGATTAATAATGTTTGCGCTCTGGTGCTATATCTTTAAGAGCCTTGACACGGTCAATAGATAAGCAAATAATCAAATAACAATATGATCGATAGGCGTGGCAAGGTGTTGACTTCTACTCGTCACTGGTAGAAGTTATTTCTTTTCTATAAGCGATCTCTCTGGAGTAGGCAAAATTGATCTGCAAATTGTTTATGCTCGAAATTACTGGCAACATTTTCGACCGCCAATCCTGGTCTTGCCAGCCCTTTACTCAAGAAGTTGCACTGTGCATTACCACTAACGGCAACGTCAGAGCTAACGGCATGGCTGTAATGGGCGCAGGAGTAGCAAAGGCTTGTCGCGATAGGTTTCCTCAAACTCCTGTAATCTTAGGTCAGAAACTTGCGCTTATTGGCAATCAAGTACATTACCTATTGACTCATGATAAAACTCATCTTTTGTCCTTTCCCACCAAGCATGACTGGAGGCATCCCTCGGATATGAATTTGATCGTTGCTTCTGCTCGGACTCTAGCTGAATTAGCTAGCTTTCGACCTGACTGCACCTTTGTTCTAACTCGTCCTGGCTGCGGTTGTGGCGGTTTGTCCTGGTTGTCAGTCAAAAATACAATTTCATTCCTGCCAGATAACTGCTGGATCATAGAGCTGTAAGTTTATCTAACCTTTAATTTTTGTATTGAGCTTAAAAATTAATCGACGCTATTTGACGCTACCTAGCCGAATTCTACGCTACTTAAGGTCGATTTGCGTAAAACTAGAGTCGCAATATCAGTCTGTACCTGTCCTTAAATGGTTAAAAAAAGCATCATCAGCTGGTTGAAGAGGCGAGCAAAATTGCGTAGATTTGCGCTAACTAGCGTAAATTTGAGTCAAAAAGTTACTACTAATTTCTCTTTAGAATATTCCAATTAAAAAATGATCCAGAAATTAATCAGAGCCACTAAAGATTTCAACAAACCACTTCTTCAAATTTGGTAAACGTTGAATTTGTGTTTCAACTTGTGCCATTGCCTGTGTGGTTAATTTGACTCCTGTAGAATAAACTCGATCAACCAAAGTAACCAGAGGATTTTTACCTTTAAAAGTTAGGGTTGAAGCAAATTTAAGTACAGTATCAACACTATCTAATAAACTACCGCTCCAATGTTGTTCAAGCCATCCAAATGCTCGTTCAATGGGGTTGTATTTGCTGTGGTAGGGTGGATAATAAGCTAATTGGACTGTCAGTTGAAACTTCTGGGCAAATTCCAAAATACGAAACATAAATTGAGTTCGCCGAGAATTATTTTCTGGCCCATTGTCTTGGTTGATAACTATTTTGCGGATGCCAGCAAAACGGTCTTTGACAAGCAACCACCAATCTTCAAGTAGGTCAACGATACAATCAGCAGTCAGTTTGGACTGAACGAAGAATAAAAATAGCTCCCCTCCTTCAGGGAGAAAAATACCGTAAGGAGTTAAAGTCAGGCAATCTGAAAAATCATGGTCTAAAGCGACAGTAGGGACACGAGTTTTTCCGCCTCTGTCAAATTCCCCAACTTTTATTCCGACCTTTGCATCCATAGAAATTCTGAGTGTTGTGGGGTCATCATCCGCTTGCCGATTGAGGCGATTAACTTCTTTAAAGATAGCTCCAGTTTCTGGTATCTCTTTGAGCGGTTTGGTTTTAGCAACTCGCTTTAAGCTATAGCCCAATTGGTTTAATCGTTGTCGAATTACCTCCTGTGAAGGTAGTTCTTCATCAAGATAATCTTTGAGTTCGATCAACTGGCGACGAACCTCTGCTGCCGAGAGGCGAGTATATAACTTCCTACTCTTGAAACTGGGGTCTGTTTGGCTGTGTGGCTCTACAATTGACACGATGTCCGTCAATAACGAAGGTAAGTTTTCTTCAATGCGCTTACGTCCCCTTAGCTTAAATGAATCAGCAATCGACATTCCATGTTTTAATTCTTGCATTCCTTTACGAATAGTACGTCTATTCCAGCCCAATTCCCTTTCTGCGGTTATTTGTCCTCCTCTTCCTAAACTTTTAACTACTTCTGCCATAAATTGTCGTCGATCACTTCCTGTTAATTTTTGAGCTGTTTTGATATAAAGGGATTTAAGGCTGTCGCTTAGTTGGATGAAGGATTCTGAAAACATTGAATAGACTGCACAGTAATTGTTTATTTAGTATCCCACCATTGTGGATCATTTATTTCTTGCAATACTCTTAGTTGATAACCGACTCGAATTAAGACTGCAATGGGGCTGTGAATGCTTGGAGAGCAAGCAGTGCAAGTAGATATATTCTTGGTACTTTAGTACCACAAAAAGAATACTTGCCGCTTGACGGAAATTTAACCCAAATTAAGTAGTTAAGACTATAGCTTGAATATAAGTGGTTATTTTAGATTAAATCATGAAACTTACACAATTCTGCACAGAAATACTTATTTTAATCGGTTCAAATCACAGTCATTTCTTTAAGCGTAAAGGAAAATAAAAAATTAAGTTTTTCCAAAAATGATCATGGCTCATTATCCTAACCAGAAAGGTGAATATAAAACTAAACAAACTTTAATTAAGTGGTATCCTTCAGACTTAGTTAAGATCGATCGCCAAGCCAAAGAGTTTAATTTGACTAGAACCGAATACATAGCCAGATGTGTCTTGGATAGTCCTATTGAGAAAAATCATATATTTAAGGTTAACTGGCAGACCTATCGAGTTATGGGTCAGGTTTCAAGAGAACTAAATCAAATCGGCAATAACATTAACCAAATAGCCAAAGCTTTGCATATAAAACGTCTAGAAGGTGGTGCTGTTCCTGCTCACTATCCTTTACCAAAAGAATTAAGCGCCATTAGCACCTATATCAGCAATGTCAATAAAGAGTTGAATATGCTTCGATTGTTAATGGTAGATAAGGACAAAAAATGATAGGCAACATTACTACAGGTAGAGATTTTTGGGGTATAGTTGACTATCTCCTCGATCCAACAAAGACTCCAATACTTATCGATACTAATTTAGCTGGATTCGACCGCTGCGAGATGATTGCCGAACTCAAGCTTTGTGCCGAACAGAATTATAGATGCCAAAAACCAGTCAAACATATTTCAGTTGCTTTTGCTCCTGAAGATGGAGAACAGGATTATTGGACGGTAAAAGATGTAGCTGACAAGATTAGAGAAGAACTTGGTTACGGTGATAATCAGTTTATGGTAGTACGTCACGATCGCATTGACCCAGGACACGATCGCACTCATAATCACGATCATTTTCATATTTTGATTAATATGATTGATTTTGAAGGTCGCAGAGTTAGGGATAGTTTTGAGCGAAAAAAGCTAGAAAAGATTTTAAGAGAAAAAGAGATCGATCATAATTTGACCCTTGTACCTTCTTCAGACCAACGAGAATATAAGGCAGTCTCTACAGGACAAGTACAGCGGATGATGCGAGAGATTGAAGAATACCAAAAACAAGAAAGAGAAGAAAGACCAAAAGTGCCTTACACGATCAAAATTCAATCAGGTATTGACTTAGCTAGCCATGATAACCCTAGCTTGTCAATATTCATAGCTCGTTTGCAAAGGTTACAGATTGACCCCAAGTTTCGGATTGAAAATAACGTAGTCAAAGGAATTAGCTATAAGCTGCAAAATTTTCAAGTGAGGGGATGTAAACTGCATAATGCAAGTCTACCTAAGCTTCTGTCACACAGGGTAAGTTTCGATCCCGAACGGGATTCCGATGCAATTTCGATGGCTAATCGTGATGAAATAGTTGAATTAGAGCCAAAGCTAGATGTTAGTTGGAATATGATCAATATACGAAATTATATTCCGAAGAAGATGAAGCAAATGCTAGACCAAACCTTTGGCGAGCGGGAATCACATATAGCAAAAGAAGCTCAATCAGAAACAAGAACAACTATTCACACCAAGCCCGAACCTAACTCCGAACAGACTAAGCCAAAAGAGCAAGAATGGGAAATAGGTTGATTTATTTAATTTTATGTAGTTCTAAGAGCAAAACGATGGAAAGAGGACTTTATTTAAGGGGAGTAATGGATTTACTTGGTTTGTCGGAATCAGCCGTAAACAAGCTAGTTAACGATGGACATATCAGTTTTAATCGAATTGGAACTAATGGCAAAAGAGTATTTAATAAAAATACTGTCCAAGAATTTAAGTCTTCTCCAGTCTATCGCTCTTTAAAAAAACAGTCGATCTTTGTCTATTTGCGCTGCACCACTAAAGAACAAGAAGAAACTGTACGCCGTAAGGTTGAGCAATACTGCAAACAGAATAATTTTAAAGCCAACATCATATCTCAGTTAGATCGGGGTAGACAGGAAATAACTCAAGAAAGCTATAGAAAGGCTATTAATTATATATTTGATTCTTCAGGAATTTCAGGACTGATATATTTTGGGGATACAAATGATGTCCTCGAACTAAAAAAAATATTCCAATTAAGAGAAGGAACATTTGTTTATGGCGCTCAAGAAATAGAAATACAAACTTCATCATTAGTGAATGAAGATCTTGAAAAGCTGACTTTTGAGTATGCTTAATGCTGGGTATCCAGTCGCGATCGCGACGCGGAGCTAGTCCTAAAGGATAAGCTTCGCAAATGCTAAAGCACATTGTCCTAAAGGATACACCTTCGGATATACCCTTGTCCTAAAGGATACACCTTCGTGACCGTAGGGAATCCTTTAGGGCAAATGGTATACCGCTTCGCGACACGAAGTTAATCCTTTAGGGCTTTCCTATCAAACAAAATCATCTGTTAGAGAAAATCTATTTTATGTTCCCAATCGGAGACTAGATACCAGTTGCTCTTGTAAAATACTTGCTTACCAAATTTCATACTTGAGTCTTTCGGTCAGACTTCTTAAGGCGGAGCCTGTTCTGATTTAGCGTGATTGTAGCCTTGTCAGGCTGGAGTGAATGAAATTTTACCAAATTTGAGTTAATGATTTTAGGTTTTACAGGACATAGACCTGCTTCCTTGCCAGGTAATTATTCGCAACATACCGATCGAGCTTTGCTAAGTACTGCTGATTTTATTTTGACTAAGTATAAACCTGAAAAAGTTATATCAGGTATGGCTTTGGGTTGGGATATCGCTGTAGCTCAGTGTGCCATAAATCGCGGTGTCGGTTTGATTGCAGCAATTCCATTTGAGTCTCAAGCCTCTAGGTGGTCTCAGACTAGTCAAACTAGATATCGAAGGCTATTAAATAAAGCCGCTCAAATCGAAGTTATCTCTCCTGGTGACTACAGCCCAGAAGCAATGCAGCTAAGGAATCAATGGATTGTCAATCATTGCGATCGACTAATGGCGTTGTGGCATTCAGAAAAAGGTGGAACTAAAAATTGTGTAGATTATGCTCTAGCGATAAACAGACCCACTTTTAACTGTTGGGCTACATTTAGGTACTTTTATCATCAGCTTTAACAAAAGGCAATAGCTTTAAGCCTGGTCAACGACTGCATATGCCCTAAAGGATTCCCTACGGTCTCGGAGCGGTATACCACGGCACTAGCTTCGCGTCGTCCTTTAGGACGGCGGGCAGCTTGAATTGAATTCAAGCTTCCGCGCAGTTTAATTCCCCCACGAATTTAAGTGGGATAAGACTACTTTGGGGGTTAAATCCCCTACCATGTAAGCCCCGTGCTTATGGCTTATGGCTTATAGCTTATAGCCAGGAGCATAGCTCCTTTAATCAACACAATATTTCAGATTGCCAATTTTACTTCGATCGCAAATCCCTCATAAAAATCCCCTGACTGTACGAGTTCAAAATCACCGAACAGTAGTGAAATAAATACTTGAGCTATAGACAAATTAGTTGCTTTGGCGATCTGAGGTAGAGTACTGATTTTTACATTACTTTCAAGACATTTTGTTACTCGCCGGGTCCAAGCATTGATATCTTCGTCACTCGCTATAGATATAACTTCAGATTTGATTAGATCGAGGTCGAATAAACTTACTGCTTCAGACGAGGTTAAAGATTGAATTTTATGAAATGTTTCTCGCTCGTACTTGACTCTACTGTGAGGTTTCAAATATTTTTGGAGAAAAGTAGTGCTAATACTTTGTTGAGTCAGAGAAGCTAAAAATTGACAAAAGCTATTGTCTATAAGAGTATCCGTTAGATCTACATTATCTTGTTGGGCATTTTCTAAAGCTGCTTCTGCTTGCGCCAGAAGAGTCACACTTCCCTGATAAAACAGTTCACCCGACCGTCGCAATTTGATTTCATCTCTTAAGTGTGATGAATCAATCAAATTGACTTGCTTAATTATATTGTTGAAAGAATAATCCATCATGCTTTGTTCGCGGTCTTGTTGCTAGGCACATTGATCTTGCATTCGGGGCAATCAGCAGGACTTAGCCAATAGATCAGTCCATAACAATCAACCCCATACTCAGTCTCTAGATAATTTAGAAGCTTTTTAATATATTCTTCCAGCTCTAGCTGCCTCAATCCTTGAGTGTGCTGCGGTAACATCTGATGGGATAGCTTGTTGCCTTGATAAATTTTTAGGCTAATCGCGTGAACAAACTGATTCTGCTTGCCATAAATCTCAAGTTCGGCTCGATATGCTTCGGGCAATATCGGCTCTATAGTAGTAATACCTTTTTTCCTAGCATTGTTTTGGCGACGTTTAGCATTAACCTTTCCAGGATTTCTTAAACGACCTCGCTTGATTCGACAGTTATGACCGACATAGCATTCAGGATGTTTTTCTTTAGCTTCTGCCTCTGTACGGTAATTCTTGGCGCAGTAAAGACAAGTTGGGTTAGGTTTTTTGCCCATCACTCAGATTCAGGATCGATATCATTCACTTTAAAGACAAAACTATTTTTAGAGCAGCATCTACCTTTGCTAAATCCTCTTCACTCAAACTACCCCATTTGCGTGACAGACGAGATTTAGCGAGCGCTCTAATTTGTTCGCACTTGATCATACTGTCTTGAGTCAAACCGTTACCATCCGTTGCTTTGACTAAATGGTGGCTAGGATAAATCTTTTTTTCTGGGGTAAATTTAGTAATTGGTACAACTACTACAACAGGAGAGCTGCGGTTAATTACATCTCGACTAACTATTACTATATGCGAAGCGGTATCCTTTAGGACAGGTCGCCTACCAGCTTGCTCTGAATCTTGAGTTGGATCTAAATCTGCCTGATAAATATCTCCTCTAATCATCGTTGGAGGCCGCTACTTCCAGGTCGCTTCGGGTAAACTCTGATTCAATCGCCAACGTCTCGGCTATATAATCTGAATCGCTTGCCATCATTGTAAACTCATTATCGATTAATTCTTCCTTTCTCAGTTCAACCCAATTTTGCAGAGCCTCAATTATAAGCTGATTACGGGTAGCAATTCCTCCGCTACCAACTAGAGCGTCAGCTTCAGCCACTAGAGCATCTGGAATAGTAATAGTAGTACGCATTGATGTTTAAAATGATGTATTTTTTGATATCAATAATTATAGCAAAATAGCAATGATTAAATCAATATACGCTTAAACCCTGTAAATTAATTGATTTCGGCTACTAGCTCTTTGTCTTGTGCGGTGCAATGAAAGAACATGCTAGTTGTTTTTGCGATACACTTCGAGCTACTGGATTATTTATTTAGTAAAGAGAAAACTGTATGAGTACGGGTACTGTAAAGTTCTTCAATGAGGAAAAAGGCTTTGGTTTTATACTTCAAGATGACGGAGGCAAAGATCTTTTTGTTCATGCTTCGGAAATTCAAGGCGATCGCGATACTACTCTCAATGAGGGACAGAAAGTAGAATACGAGGTCGGACAAGGCAAGAAAGGGCCCTGTGCGGTAAACGTTATTCCAAATTGATCTTGCTTCCAAATTTAATATTTCGAGCCTGTTTGATTGAAACTAACATCAAACAGGCTTGACTATTTTGAATTAAACGTTGACTAACCAGGGTAAGGGCAAAAAACAAAAGAGCAAAATATGCTAGTTAACTTGAAAACGTACATGAAAGGAAAAATTATCACGAGTCAACCAACACTACACTCAAGCTTTGACTCAAGCTTTGACGATAAATTTTTCAATCCAACTGGCAAGATCTAATTCTGTTAAATCTCCAGTAGCCAAAGCCAGCATTGTATTTACTGCTTCTGTTGGCTCTACTTTTAATAAGAAACCATTAATCGCCAAAAACATACCAATAGCCAAAAAAGCGACACGTTTATTACCATCATTAAAAGGATGATTTCTGGCAAGACCATAAGCATATGCCGCAGCTAACCTAGAAGTGTTTGTCACCTCCTCATAAGCAAAAAGATTTTGCGGACGAGCTAAAGCAGACAAAAACAAACCCTCATCTCTCATGCCTGAAAGCCCACCGAATTCGGCAAGACTTTCTCCATGTAGCAAACGCAAAGCATTCGCATCGATCCAAATAGGCCCACTCACTCAGCTAAAGCTTTGAAAACTTCTCGATTCTGCTTGATGAAGGCACGACCCTGTTTTATCTGATTCTCTACGAATGGATTATATGGACTTACTATGTATCCTTCAGGTGTCTCAACTGCATACAAAGAATCCCCTTTCTCTAATTTCATACTTTTAAGCATTTCTACTGGAATTACTACCCCTGTTGAGGAGCCTATCGTTGTTAACTTAAGCGTATACATAAATTTATTGAATTATAACAATCATTATAATAACATAGTCTCATCTTATAAGAATCTCAATAATAGCGTATCAATTGCATATCAATTTACTCTTGTCTAAAATAAAAATCTCTCAAAACACTGTAAGTTTTGAGATACATAGCACTACCGTTTTATTTTACTTCTTATTAGTGAAATAATCGGAGGTAAAGTTAAATGTACGTATTTCTTCCGTGTCTATGATAAACTGTATTAGCAAAGACTTATAAATAGTTCAGTTATGAGTGAAACACCAATAGCCAAGGATAGCCGTATCGATCTAAGAGTTACAGGAGAACAAAAAGCACTGCTAGAACAGGCCGCTTCAATTAAAGGAGTTTCATTAAGTGCCTATACTCTTCTTCATTTGTTACCTCTTGCCCAACAAGATATTAAAAATCAAGAGAAATTGACGCTTTCTAATCGCGATCGCGACTTATTTCTTTCTGCTTTGGAAAACCCACCAAAACTAAAAGGAAAGTTGAAGTCAGCTATAGCTAATTACAAAGAGAAGTATGGAGACTAGTCGCTGGGACTTCGTACCAATCCAAAAAAAGCATAAGCGATCTGAATTTGACTGTGGCAACGATGAACTGAATCAATATTTGAGTAGGTATGCGCGACAAAACGATGCTAAGGGAATTAACAAAGCTTTTGTTGCTACTCAACCAGATAAGCCTCTTATAATTGATGGCTACTATACTATAAGCTCTAGCGTCATAGATTTCTTATCATTACCTGGAGATGTAGCCCACGCTCAAAAGTTGCCAGCCTATCCAGTCCCAGCAGCATTAATAGGCAGACTAGCTGTAGATGTTTCCTGTCAGGGAGAGGGATTGGGAACTGAGTTATTGGTCGATGCTTTGCTTCGGATAGTTAGAGCCTCATCAGAAATCGGGATTTATGCTGTCAGGGTAGATGCGATCGATGAGAACGCAAAGCGATTCTATCTCAAGCATGAATTCATCCCTTTTGAAAATAGTCCCCTATCCCTGTTTCTACCATTGAAAACTATTAAACGAGAATTTAAGTTGTGAAAATAGAAATTGTTCCCGTGGCAGAATCGATTTCATCTCCAATCGTAGTCGAGCAAGCGGAGCGAGGCGGTCTTGGGGGTTTCCCCGCAGCGCGTAGCGTAGATCTAGATCGTCGTCTTACGACGGGCGCAAGCCGAGATCAATGTAAAATAGTGCAAGATAGACCTCTATCCCATGCTATACATAGCTTTCAGAATTAGTTATGCAAAAAGGTCATATCTTGACCTTTCAAACATTGCCTAAAACACATCCTTCTCGGCAAAGTCTTAACCTCAGAAGCAGGATTTATCAATGGTTTTAGCTTTGAAGAATCAACCTACTCAACGTTCTTTTTCGGCAATGTTTTTTGAAGTAGACAAATATAACAAATTATCTGTTGCCAATATTGAAGCCTGAAAAGCCCATTATTTCGTTGTTAAAGATCGCCAAAATCAAAAAAATATCTTAATTGCTGAAACCACTGCTGTATATAGCTTTATCACCCATCTTGCACTATTTTACATTGATCTCGGCTCTTCCCCACGACGACTAGCGGGCATTCGCCCGCGCAGCCATCGCTTCAAGAAGCGGTTGAAGTTGTCCAGCCAGAAGTAGTTACTCTAGAAGATATATTTGCCAAGTTTCTTCAACTGGAAGTAGGAGATGGTGCAGCGTCCTCTGATACCATACGTTCGTATCTATCCGTAACCAAACAGTATTTGGAATGGTGCCGAGATAATTTACTCTCACCTGTGGAGGCAGAACCAGAGGATATCAAGCTCTACCGTCAACATCTGGTAGAGTCGGGATATGCTAACTCGACAATTGCCACTAAGCTTAATATCGTCAGAATTTTCTATAAAGCAGCACAGGCTTATGGATTAATTACCAGTAATCCCGCAGCCAAAGTTAAAGCACCTAAAGATAGGAAAGACCCTGCTGCCAGAATTACCTTTATGGAGGCAGAGGAATTAAAGTTTTTACTTGACTATATTCAATCTCAACTGAACGAAGCCAAAACTAATAAACAAAAATTGGTATTGCTGCGCGATCGCGTCTTGGTTGGCATTATGAGTTTAGAAGGATGCAGGACGGTAGAGATGCACCAGCTTAAAGTGTCAGATATTGTTAGGCAAGGCATTAAAACTGGACTACAGGTATCAGCGAAAAGAGCCAGTAGAATCGTGCCATTAACCGATAACCTAGCCCTTTGGCTGGATGAATATCTTCAAATGAGAAGGAAAGTTTTGAGACGAAAGATAAAACCTGAAGATTTTGTCTTCGTCTCTCTAAGCAATAACAGCAAGAACCAGCAGCTATCGAGACGCAGCATTAGAGCGATAATCGATCGCTATTTAGTTGAATGTAATTTGAAGCATACAGATGGACGGACTCTCTCGGCTCATAGCCTCAGACATACTGCTGGTACGTTGGCGTTGAGAACTGGTTCGGACTTGAGACAGGTGCAGGATTTGCTGGGTCATGCCGATCCCAGGACTACTTCCATCTATGCTCACGTCGGCGATCGCTGGGAACATAATCCAGGCGCAGCGGTAGAAGAAAAGCTCGATCTGTCTTAATTTACTTTTTTCGTCTAATTTTAGTCAAACACTGATAATGGTAATTATCTTTGATAAAAGTTACTAGGTAATCTGTACCACTTGATTTTTCTCTGAAATTGCTTAGAATTAGAAATCAATCAAACAATCGCTATTCTTGCATGTGGCGTTGACGAATCAAAGTCTGATTTCTTAATTTTAAGATGTTTAGTGAAATTAAAAAAGCTTAAAGGCACGAACAGAAACATTTTGTAAGTCATACATAAAATCACCAAAGCCAAATAATTTCAGGTAAAAAGTGTCGGCATTTGAAGAGGAACTGTCGCCTGGGGTTGCCCCAGGCGTTCATAAGCCCCGTGGTTTCCCCCATAAGTGACTGCTTTAAGATGCGTCCGCACCCTGTAAGTCCTGTAGGTTGTTTTGAATTTATCAAACAGTCACAACACACAGTAATTAAAAATTACTACATTTTTGCTTCAAGTTTTTGCAACACTACCCTTTATTTAGAGGTAAGTCGCTTTGCTTTTAAATACCAGTAATTAGCTCGGTCGATCGCCGAATTCCTAGACTAATACCAATTTTCAAAAGTAGCTAGAGAGATAAGGCATCAGTAAAACATTTCCAGTTAGCTAAAGAAACAACCACTTCTAGGTCTAAAGACTTCAAGATGTTAGCCACTTTTTCCTTAACATCATCTAGATTAATAAACCAGAGCGATCGCAAACGATATTTAATATATTGCCACACTCTTTCAATTGGATTTACCTCTGGAGAATAGGGAGGCTGAAATAATAAAATAACATTATCTGGTACGTTTAATTTTTTGGCTGTATGAATCGGTGCATTGTCCAATTGAATAATATGTATCTTCTCTTGATTTTCTTGTTGAAACTTTTCTAGAAATATTTCCATGCAATCTGAATTAAAATGAGAAAACTCGTAGAAAAAACTTCTGCCGCTAATTGGCTCAATTAGTCCATAAACATAATAATAGTCGTAATGCCATTGAAGAGTTTGCTGCGGTTTTACTCCCTTCAAAGTAATTTTCTTACCCGATTCAGTTCTAAAACCGATTCTCGTTTCGTCTTGACACCAATAGGCTATTTCTCGTCGCTCAAGCCATGTATCTCTAATATCTCTAACTATCCCTTCAATTCTTTTAGGTAAAAACTGTTTAAATGCTTCGACGACTCCAAAAGCTTGTTTCTCATGAGTCGGACGTGGTAGTTTTAACTTGCTCTGCAATTCGTATCTGACGATTCTATGTATTGTAGAATAACTTATTTCTAGATCTTGACAAGCTAAAAGCCACAATTGTATCTCTTGATAACTAATAAATCCTTCGGGTTCAGATAGCTCTTGTTGAATTTTAGCTACAGTTTCGATATTTAGTTTTTTAGGTCTTCCTGTTTTTGGCGGTTCTTCTAAAAGTGAATCTAATCCTCCCTGCTTGTATAATTGTAGCCAGCGATGAATAGTTGATTCTCCTCGACCTATTATTACTGCTAAATAGTTGATATTTTCTACTAATTTAATCTTTAAAAGATAGAGACTTTGTACTTTGGCATACCCTAAACTAGTTTTTTGCTGCTTCATCAGTAATTTTAGTTCTTCTACTGATTCTATTATTTCTATCTTAGGTACTCCAGACATAGAGAAACATTTTGTATTTTAGTTATTTTACCAAGTCTCTCATTACTTTTGGAAATTGGTATAATTACTGGTTAGTGTTACATCCGCATACCTTCAATAATGCTGACGTTGGAGCGAGTAGGAATAATTTTATTCAAGCTAAAGCCAGCAGCTTCAAATAACGATTGATATTCTGCTGCGGTACGCTCACGGCCACCCAACGTTACTAGCATATGTAGATCGATTAACTTGCCTGAAAATGGCTCGTTACCAGGGGGAATGACCTGTTCTACAATTAATAGCCTGCCGTCTTCTGACATGGCACGATGACAGTTATGGAGAATAGCGATCGCCTCTTGGTCATCCCAATTATGCAGCACGTATTTTAAAAAGTAAGCATCTGCACCACTAGGCACGGACTCGAAGAAATTACCCCCAATTATCTCCGTGCGATCGCTTACCCCATCAGCCTCTAATACTGATTTAGCAGTGGCGATCGCACTAGGTTGATCGAATAGGATACCCTGAAGTTGGGGATTAGCTTTCAAGATTGCGGCAATTAGACTGCCGTTACCACCACCAACATCGACTAACTTGGTAATTCCCGAAAAATCATAGCCGTTAACAATTGCAGGTTTAATTGCTCCAGAAATATTTTTCATGGCGCGATCAAATACTTCACCCGATTCGGCATTCTGACCATAGTAGTCAAAAACAGGCATTCCATATTCTTGCTCAAATCCGTTCTCACCAGTTTCCAGGCTATGAAGTAAGTTCCCCCAAGCTTGATAATATTCCCCTCCTCCCAGCAAAATCGAGTCCCTCATTGAGCCAGGAATATCGCTACGGAGTCCTTGAGCGATGGGAGTTAAACTAAAGTCTCCAGATTCTGATTCGGCGAAAACTCCCACACTAGCTAGGGCGCGCATCAATCGATATAGGGCGCGGGCATCAGTGTTGGTAAGATTGGCTAAGCGATCGCAATTTTGCGCACCATCTTTGAGTAAATCGGCAATCCCTAATTTAGCAGCAGCGTAAAGCTACTGCGTAATCCAGTAACCGCTGGACATTTGCAGTAATGCCATTCTTGCTTTGATATCTACGTTAGGCTGTCCATTTTTTTGCTGTAGCTGCATAGAAAACCTTCCAATAGGGTTGTTTTTTAATATTTATCACTTATGAATAGGGGTATGGGTGCGAATAGAGTAGAAGATAGCAAGATCTTTTGTCTTAATTGTGTTTAATAATTTTGCTAAGCAGATATTACGCCACTTATTTCTGAAAGTTACACGCTACAGCTAGAGGAAGTTGAAAAATGAAGGTACTGCCTTGACCCAGTTCGCTGCGGACACTTAACTCAAAGGAATGCGCTCGCGCTATGGATTGTGCGAGCGCCAACCCCAACCCCGAACCACCAGTGTTACGAGAGCGATCGCTCTGTATCCGATAGAAGCGATCGAAAATCTTTTTTTGATGTTCTGGGGCAATACCAATTCCCGTATCTTTAACTTTAATTAGAGCATCAGAGGCATCGCGCTCTAAAATAACCGTAACTCGACCATCGGAAGGGGTGTGTTGAATAGCATTGACGATCAAATTATAAACTAGGCGATATAACTGGTCGCAGTCACCACTTACGTTTAAAGATTTTTTCACCCTAAATTCATTCGTCAGCGTTATTTGATTAGCGATCGCCAATGGTTCTAATTCCTCTACTAAATCACTAACCAAATCGTTTAAACAAAAAAGTTGACGGCGTAAAGGAATTGCTTTTCTGTCCATCCGAGCTAACATTAGCAGATCTCCAACCAGTTGAATCAATCTTTTATTTTCTCGCTCGATCGTAGTTAAAATGTCTTTAGTTTCTTGTGGATCTAAATCGACTAACAGTGCTGATTCTACCGTTGCTTGCGTGGCGGCTAAAGGGGTTCTCAGTTCATGTGCAGCATCTGCTGTAAACTGTTCAATCTGTTGATAAGAGCGGTAAATTGGTTGCATTGCTAAACCAGCTAGCCACCAGCTAGCAATAGCTACGAGAATTAATGAAGTTGGTAATCCTAATAGCAGAACTAATTTTACTTGATCGAGATAATCTTCAAAATCTTTCAAGCTGCGTCCAACTTGAAAATATCCCCAATCTTCTCTTATTTGAGTATGTAGCGAGAGAGAAATTTGGTGATAAATATTATTGGTGCGATCGCTAAGAGTTTGCCAGGATTCTGTGTTTAACGATTGGGGCAAACCTTCTGGATAATCTCCAGCAATAGCGATTAAGCGTCCTGACGTATCGTACAAGCGAGCATAGTAATTACCTCGATCAACAGCAGAAAGAATATGACGTTGCGAGTTAAAACGATCGGTTATACAACTAGTTCCCACTATACAAAGATTGGGTAAAAGTTCTTTGATAATTGGTTCGATTTGTCCTGGCTGCTTCAATTTTAGCTCCAGACTATCGTGCAGAGTTCCCGCTACAGATTCTAATTCGTTGTCGAGGGCTACCCAATGAGCGTGAGAGATAGCTTTGTAAACTCCCATTCCCAGCAGACTCAAAATCAATCCCATTACTCCTGCATACCAGAGAGCTAGAGAAGTACGAGTATTATTAAACAGCTTATTTTGTCTCATCATTTGTCTAGGTTAAACCTGTATCCCAAACCGCGTAAAGTTTCAATTAAATTGGAGCAAGAGACTGCTTCTAACTTACGTCTAAGTAAGCGCACTTGAGCGGCTACAACATTGCTAAAAGATTCTGCATCCATTGACCACAGTTGATTACGAATCTGGTCGCTAGTGACAATTTGATTCGGACGTTTCATGAAATACTCTAGTAATTGAAACTCCTTATTGGTTAACAAAACCTTTTCTTTATCGCCTTTTGGTGTCAAATGATAAACAGTCTGGCTGCCATAATCTAGGCTCAATTTTCCTAATTCTAAGTGTTGAGGCTGAATTTGGGGCGATCGCCTCTGTAATGCTCGCAAACGTGCCAATAATTCTGCCATACCAAAAGGTTTGATTAGATAATCGTCTGCACCCGCATCTAATCCAGTCACCTTATCCTCCATGCGATCTCTAGCGGTGAGCATTAAGACTGGTAAGGGATTATTTTTAGCACGCAACTTTTTAAGCAGTTCGATTCCCGACAAACCTGGCACCAACCAATCGAAAATCGCTAAGGTGTATTGCGTCCAATTACTTTCTAGGTAACTCCAAGCGTCATTACCATTTTTTACCCAATCGACTATGTATTTATGATGTTTTAAAGTGCGTTCGATGGCAGCACCTAAGTTTGGTTCGTCTTCAACTAGTAAAATTCTCATCTTATTACGGTAAATTCGGCTATAAATCGTTAATTGCTCTTTTTAGCGAGGTCAAAGAGCGATTGTAGTTCAAAATTGCTTTTACTCTATTGCCAGCAGCGTTGGTCAATTCATTTTGTGCTGTGTTTACTTCTAATTGAGTAGTTGCACCTCGACGATAGCCAAAGCTAATTAACTCCAGTGCTTCTTGTGCTTGTTCTAGAGCAGCAGTTGCCGTTTCAATATTCTTAGCATTCGCCATCAGATTTTTGTAAGCTTGTTCGATTTCCCAACGAATTTGGCTACGGGTATCGGCAAAGAGAGTTTCGGCAATCCTAACGTTAGCATCTTCCTGTTTTGCTGCTGCTGATGCCGTTCCACCATCAAAGAAATTCCAGGCGACTCTAGCCCCTGCTGCATAGCCATCTGCATCTTTATTACTTAGTTCGCTTAATGCTTGATAATTGGCAAATAAACTCACAGTTGGTCTGACCTCAGCTAAAGCTATTTGTCGTTGTTGAGAGCTAATATTGCGCTGTATTGACTGCTGTTTTAATTCTGCTCGATTTTGAAAAGCTAGAATAATACTTTCTTCTAAAGAGCGATTCCATTGACCTGCTGTTTGTACTGGCTCGGCAGCAGCAACATCAATTGTTTCAGGCAAACCTAAAATTCTGGTTAGCTTATCGGTGGCTAAATCTCGATCGGTTTGAGCTTGAGTTAAGTCTTGTTCGGCATTTTTCAACTGCACTGAAGCCCTAATCGTATCTAGTTTACTTCCCGTTCCTCCTTCTTCTAACAATTGGGCATCACGCAGACCGATTCGAGCGTTTTCCACAGCAGCTTGGTTGATTTTTACTTGTTCGTCGGCTTCCTGCAAATCGTAATAGGCGTTGGCAACGTCTAGTCTAGTTTGTTGGCGAATTCTTGTTAATTCTAACTGCTCGAATTTTACTTGTTCCTGAGCAGCATTAATTTGTGCCGATCGCTTGCCCAAAGTAAACAGGTTGTAATTAGCTTCTACTGTACCGCTCAAAAAAGTAGGGGAAGCAGATTCTGGCTCGAAAATTATGTCTCCAGGTCTTTCTTGGTCGCCAACCTGTCTGAGTTCTCCGTTTACTCCGAAAGTTGGCAGTAAAGCTGCTTGAGCTTGTTGTAGAGCCGAACGCGATCGCTCCAAGGTTAAGGCAGCAATCTGTAAATCTCGATTATTTTGTGCTGCTAGTTCTAGTGCTTGTTTGAGACTAAGCGATCGCACTTGTTGAATTTTTACCTGATTAGGGGAAGTCGGAAGTTGTAGAGAATTATTTTTCTGCTGCTGTTCTTGAGAGTCAGCTTCCGAAGGAGATTTGCTTTGAGCAAAAACTGATTCTAATTGACTAAAACTAATTCCTACACCAACACCTATAATAATTAACTTTCGAGACAAAGACATAAACTTTCGAGCGACTATTGAAATGAAATTTTTTTAAGTTAAGGAAAGTAATTAAGTGCTTAAATTCCCCTCTAATTAGACAGATTGACATAATTAGATGAAATCGAGATGAAATTTCCACAAAATTAGACCCTAACTACAAGTTAGAGTCTGAAAACAATAATCGATAAGGATAATTTACTTTACTTTTTTCATAAGTAAATTTTAATTTGATGAGTAAGTACGAACTTCAGCCGTTCCGAGTGGAATTTCTGCTGTCAACCCTACTGGTTTGCTATAAACTCTATACAGCAAACTTTGATCGAAACCTGTAGTTCTAACACCACGTAAATTAACTTTTAGAACCGTATCAGGAGCAACTGCTTGAGTAAAAGCGATAGTTGCTTTTCCGCTATTAATAGAAGCTTGAGCATCAATTTTTTGACCAGTTACATCTGTTACTTCAATATCTTTAGAAAGACTTACTTTTTCTGGTAAATAGATCGAAAGCTCCGAAATAGGGGTTTTTTGAACATGAACTTTAAAGTTATGAGTAGCGTTTTGAATACGAGCATTACTGGGAATTGCTGCACTATCAAAAAGATGGTTAGCATCAGGATAATCTGACTTTCCGCTTGCCCAAGCTGTAGCTGGTAAAGATATGGCAATTAAGGTAAATGCAACAGTAGAAATTAGCTTTTTCATGATTTATTCCTTGAAATAATTAACTTTATTGGTTCTTATTTATTAGTTTGACAAAGCTAAATGAAATCGAAGTGAAATTTCAGTTTTTTGTATGTTTTTTAGCGTTGAAAATTACGAATTTGGGTAACGCCAAGATCTAATTCTGTTTCGGTATCGGCAAGCTTTGTTTTGATTCGATAGCTCCAAGAGTTGCGATGAAGTCTTGAAAGAATTACTTTATTCATGTCAATTTCAATCTCGTTTGTTGACTTAAGTGGTTCAGTAAAATTAATAATTACTGCATCATCACCAACATTAGAGTTAGTTGCTATCTCTTTCCCAGATCGATCATGTACTGTAATATCGTTTTTGACAGTAACTCCTGGAGATAAAATAACTTTTACTTGAGAAACAGCAGAACTAGTTTCAGGAATTTGAATTCTAAAGGTATGTCTCACATTTGACCATCTTGTTTGAGGAGATTGAGTAGAGCCTACAAGATAAGGAACGGTTGATTTTTCTCTAGTTGAATAGGCAAAAGTAGCAGAGCTTAAAACTGTAAAAGCAACAGTTGTAGCTATAGTAAAAATAAGTTGTTTTTTCATCTTGAGTCTTAAGAAGTAAAGATTTTTTACTTTAGATTCACGTTTATTTCATGAATCTTTAGATCTACTAAATTGACTGATGAAAATGAAATCAAGATGAAATTTAGATTTTTTACCTAAAGATTTAATTTTTCTCTTAAGACTTACTTATTTGAAAATAGGGTTTTTACTAAAAAGAAAACCCCGTTTTAATCTCATTATTAAAAACGGGTTCGTTACAAAGGTGTAAAAAATACCAACTTAGCTATTAATTAAACTATTAGTTTTAAATATATATTAGCTTTCATGGAAAGTTAATTCAAAAAGTATCAATTATAACTCTGGCATTGCCATTGAATTATCTTGAGCGCTGACATTTTCAGCTAAGAAAATATCATTGCTGAAAACTAAAACGACCGTTTACGTTTTCTCCACTAGCATCTGCGGTTATTTTAACTTGATATTGACCAATTGTCGTACCAGGAAATAAAACCGTGTAATGTTTTTCTTCAGCATCATAAGTGAGATTTAGACTTTGTTGTTTGCCATCAGGTGACTGAACTAGAGCCGTTACTTTCGCATTAGGAATAGCTTCGTGAGTATCACCTTTTTGTAAGTACAAGTCTAAGTGAGTTCCATTTGACTCTTTCTCAGGTACAAATTCTAAATGATAAGGACCTGATTCGACTACTTGTCCTCCAAGAGATTCACCACTATCATCTTTATTACTATTGGCAATAATTGAAGTATCAACTTGGGATAAAGAATTTGTAGAAGAGTTATTTAAATCTTTACCTTGAGCGACGTTACTATAGACTAATGAAATTCCGAAAATACTTAAACTAATTAAAATTAATCTAGATAATTTCAAGTTACTTCCTCCTTATTTAGAAAATTGAATTTACAACAGATTCTACTTAGAATGACATTCCAAAATGAAATGAAGATGAAATTTTAGCAGAAGTTTTATCATTTGCGCGAAGATATGCAATTGCGTTAGCGAAGCTTCTACGTTATTAATGAAACCAGAATTTTTAGATTTTAATTACCTCCGAAATTACCTTACCATCCTCAACGACCGACGTATTCGGCTTGGGTATCAAGAACTTGCCAAACTTAGCGTACAAGGCGGGTAAGACTAACAAAGTTAATGCAGTAGAAGTAACCAACCCTCCCAGTACCACGACAGCTAGAGGTCGCAAAATTTCTTTTCCCGCACCCGTGCCGATAACCAACGGAATCATTCCCAAAGCAGAAGTCAACGCTGTCATCAAAATAGCTACTAAACGTTCCATAGAACCCTCAAAAATGACCTGCCGTAAAGGCATTCCCCCTGCTAGTTTATTGTTATAGTTATCCACCAGCAGCAATCCGTTGCGTGTTGCCACTCCGAATAAAGTAATAAATCCCACTAGCGAGGCTACAGATATTATTCCTCCTCCTATGGCAATAGAAAATATCCCTCCTACTAATGCCAGAGGCAGGTTAATCATAATCATCAGCATAGCTCCCAAAGATTTTACAGCGAAATACATTAAAACTGCGATTACGATAAGTGCTAGTCCCCCATAGATTAATAAATTCTGACTTGCTCGTTGTTCCGATTCAAATTGACCGCCGTATTGAATAAAATAGCCTGTAGGCAACTGCACCGACTGACCTACACGCTCTTGAATTTCGTCTACGACTGAACCTAAGTCTCGACCCGATACATTGGCAGAAACAACGATTAAACGAGAAACATTTTCTCGATTAATTGTGTTAGGTCCCGTTCCATAATCAATGTTGGCAACTTGAGCGAGGGG
Organism: Pleurocapsa minor HA4230-MV1; assembly: GCA_019359095.1. Lineage (NCBI taxonomy): Bacteria > Bacillati > Cyanobacteriota > Cyanophyceae > Pleurocapsales > Pleurocapsaceae > Pleurocapsa > Pleurocapsa minor. The sequence goes on from JAHHHZ010000029.1 coordinate 27,917, forward strand.
AATTTTTTGACCTGTAGGTGTATCGATTAATAAATTACGGATTACGTCTAAGTTGTTGCGAGCTTCTTCACGCAACCAAACCACCAAGTCAAACAATTGCTGTTCTTGGAGAACTTGAGAGACGACTGTTCCATTGAGTGCTGTTTCCACCATCTCAGCTAGATTACCGACGCTTAATCCGTAGCGTGCAGCTGCTTCTCGGTTAAATTGAATTTGTACCTGTTTGATAGGTACTTGGGGTTCAAGTTGTAAATCTACCAGCCCCTCAATATCTTGTACAGTTTCTTCTACCTCAGAACCCAAACGACGTAATTCTTTCAAATCAGGACCAAAAACTTTAATTGCGATCGCACTTCTGACTCCAGACAATACTTCATCCATGCGGTGGGAAATAAATCCGCCAATGTTAGGAGCGACTCCAGGAATTCTCGCAAATTCCTCTCGTAACTTGTCAATACTCCCTTCTCTATCTTTCAATCCCTCTTCGCTCAATTCTACATCTAAATGACCCAGGTTGACTCCGCCTGCATCAGCATCCCCTGAGGCGCGTCCAGCCCTTAGCTGTACAGTTTTGAATCGCTTATCTTCTTTGAGGGCATCCTGCATTACTATTCCAGCCTGATTTGTCGCTTCCAAAGAACTTCCTGGATAAAGCAGCATCGTATTCACCAATGATGGTTCTTCAAATTCTGGTAAAAATACCCGTCCTAAACTTGGCAGAATTGCCAAAGAAGCGACTAAAGAAGCTCCTGCTACTACTAAAATAATGTTGGGGGAACGGGTAGCAAAATTAAGCAGAGGTCGATAAATTCGTTGCGATAAAGCACTAACCCAAGTATCATCCGATGGCAAAGGTCGCTTGGTTAGCAAAATCGCGCACAGTGCTGGAGATAGGGTCATTGCCACCAGGGTAGAAGCAAAAATTGATACTAAGTAAGCAACACCCATCGGCGCAAAAATGCGACCTTCTACTCCCGTCAGCGAAAAAATAGGTGCAAAGACAACCGCAATAATGACTGTGGAAAAAATAACGCTGACTCGTACTTCTACTGAGGTGTCGTAAACCACTTGAAAAGGATGCACGGGATTTTCTGCCAACTGATTCTTTCGCAAACCTCGATAAGCATTTTCCATATCGACAATCGAGTCATCTACTACCGAACCAATTGCCACTGCTAAACCACCTAAAGTCATAGTATTAATTCCCTGACCGAACCAGCTTAAAATCAGCATTCCAATCAAAACCGATAAAGGAATTGCGCTGAGGGTAATAATGGCAGTGCGCCAGTTCATCAAAAATAATAATAGGATAATCGAAACAATAATAATTCCGTCACGCAGAGAACCAGTAACGTTTTCGATTGCAAATTCAATAAAATTTTCCTGACGAAAAGTTTCCGTTACTGTTACATCTTTGGGTAGTCCAGCTTTGACCTCTTCTATCGCCATTTCAATCTCTCTGGTAACGGTAGGAGTATCGTATTGAGGTTGTTTATTAATCATCACAACAATAGCTGACTGACCATTTAAACTGCCATCCCCACGCTTCAAAGCAGCTCCAATTTTCACGTCTGCTATATCTTTAAGTAACACGGGTGTGCCATTACGAGCGGTTATCGCCGAATTTACCAATTGCTCGATTGACTCAATGCGTCCCATGCCACGAATAATAATTTCTTGGTCGGGATTAATCAAAAAACCGCCTGCTGCATTAACATTAGCTCCTCTAGCTGCTGTGGTTACTTCATCTAAGGTAATATTAAAAGCTTTTAACTTAGCTGGATCGACCAATACCTGATATTGGCGCACATCTCCCCCATAGGCAATGATTTGAGAAATCCCTGGTATAGCTAGCAATCGATTAGTTACATCGCGATCAATTAAGCGTCGCACCTCCATGAGTGGAGTCGTTTGAGCCGTGAAGGCGTACTGAACGACTGTACCAATCGGAGAAGAAATAGGGGAAATTTGCGGATTTTCAACGCCTTCTGGTAATTTTTGCACTATCTGTTGCAATCGCTCCGTTACCAACTGACGTGCTTGATAAATATTTGTCCCCCACTTGAAGATTACTTTGACCACGGAGATGCCCACCGCAGAAGAAGAACGCACTGTTTCTACGCCAGGCGTACCATTGACCGTACTTTCAATCGGCAGAGTAATTAGCGATTCAACCTCTTCAGGAGCGAGTCCTGGGGCTTCTGTTTGGATTTCTACCTGTGGAGGGGCAAAGTCAGGAAAGACATCTAAAGGCATTTTGGTGAGATTATACGAACTCCAGATTGTGACGACAATGGCTCCTATAACTACCAGCCAGCGTTGGATTATCGACCATTTGAGAATAGAGTTGAGCATGAAAAATTTAATTTACGACTGACTCTACTTAGAATGACATTCCAAGATGAAATGAAGATGAAATTCTAACTGAAGTTTGATTGTTGGCACGAAAATACTTAATCTTGTTTAAAATTCGCTCTTGTTTCTGCACAAAATTTTATAAGAAAATTTGTTCGCGAAAAAGTTTAACATCCGCTAGCTTTACAGTTATTAAGAGATTTAATTAATTTAATTTATCAAATTTAGATTTAAAAACGGCACGAAATTTCATTTTGATTTTATCGGCGATTGAAACAATAAGAATTTAGATATAGTCAAATACAATCCAGTCGATCTGATGTTTATGAGAATAATTAAAACTAGCAAGTTTTTATTTTTTGTAATTATTATAAATCTTTTCAGCATTGATGTATTAGCAGCACAAAACATTACTTTTGAATATAGAAATTTTGTATTAGAGAAGACTGCAATTTTAGCAAAAAATCATTCGTCTCAAACAAATACTAAATTTACCTTCGAAAATTATTTAATTAGACATCAAGGAATTAATATCTTAGACATCAGTATTCAATATAGTTCTTTTTTAGAAAAAACTAGTTTAATTTCTTATAAAAAAGTATATTTAAACAAGTACAATCTCTACTGCAAAATTATCCTAGTGAAACTGATTATTGGGAAATAGTCAACTACTATTTAACTCAAAAAATTATCCAACAAAATACTGAATTGTCTTCAGTAACTATTACTTTGGCAGTTTATCCCAATCAAGAATACTCTTATCATCGCTCAACCACTGTAACTCAAACTTACAGTAGTTGAGAAAAAGAATCTTGGCATTTTAATTTTCCTGCAAATTTTATACAAAAAAGTCAAGATTCGCTAATGCAAATTGATGTGTATTATACTTATAAAAATAATTTTTCTTCCATTAATTATCCCGACTTTATTCCGATTTACTAGCAAATTAAAAACTTTATCGAGACTAGCGTTATTACTAAGGAAGAATCTTGGACAAATATAGAGCAGTAGTTAAAAACAACCTTACTTCAGCAAAATCCAATGTTTTCCTCTTTATCTCTTGAATTAAAAAAAACAAATTAAATATTTAGAAAAATTAGTAAGCAGACAAACATAATTAAACTGAATCATGTTTAAATTAATTACAATTTTCTAACTTCTAATTCTCAAAATTAGCTTTATTCACTTTAGCTACTTAAACACATCAAGATTAAAGCAATAATCGATGATTAAAAATGGCTACAAATACCATAGTTTAGGCAAAATAAGCGAAAAAAACAAATGCTTGCTCTTTCATTAGTAACTTTATTAGTCGCAGCGATCGCTTTATACATTAGTTATAAAATCCAAGATGATGTATTTAGGGCTGCAACACGATTTACGTCGTTAACGTTTTCTGTGGTGACGTTATTTTGCGCTCCTTGGATCTTAAAATTATGTTTGGTGATTATTCCTTTAGTAATTGCTAGCATCGTTTCTTGGTCAACTGAAAATGTTTAAACTTTAATTAAATTCGTTAATAAAAGCTAGTAAATAAAACAATTAACAAATTAGGAGTATAGGCTGTTCATGTTCAAAAAAATACTGTTTTTCCTGGGATTTTTCTCCTTAGTTGCGTCGCTCGTTGTTCTTAGTTCGCGTTTTGGCTATACTCAACCTCAACAATCAAATCTTTCGCCTTATGCAACGCAACTCGATAGTCCAATTCGCGGATTAACTACTCTTGAAGTCAACGATCTACTTAACGGACGAGGTGCGGGTTACGCACGTATGGCAGAATTGAATGGTTATCCAGGCCCTCGTCATATCCTCGATCTAAATCGAGAACTAAAGCTATCTTCTAATCAGATTCTCCAAATCGAGACTGTGTTTAAGCAAATGCAAACGGATGCTAAAGGAGTTGGACAACAAATTGTTAATCTCGAAAAACAACTTAGTACTGCTTTTGCCAGTGATAAGATTAATGAAACCGAGATGCAAACAAATATAGAAGAGTTAGGCAAGCTGTATAGTCAGTTTCGTGCGATTCATTTGATGGCTCATCTTCAAATTAAGCCTCTGCTTAAGCCAGAACAAATTGATGACTACAATAAGCTTAGAGGTTACAGTAGTACTTCGGAACAGTCAAAACCAATTCATCAGCAACGTCATCACTAATTTTAGTTACAGAATAACTATTAAAAACAATGCTATTTTCGTAGCTCGATCAATATTAATAAAATCGCTTAGCACGCCTAAATGAAATTGAGATGAAATGCTTGTATGGCAAAGGAATGAAATCTAGATTAAGCCAGAAGAGAGAGGGATCGATACTGCTATTTGATTAGTGTAAACACAGACAACATGAAAACTGAATCATGTGTGTTTATTACTTTACTTTAATTAATAGGAGTTAAATCATGACAGCAACTCATCAATCCCAACTTGAAACTTGTATTCAAGCTTGTTTTGATTGCCTGCGCGCTTGTGAAAATTGTGCCACTGCCTGTTTAGACAGCGATATGGTACAAATGATGGCTCAATGTATCAAACTGTGTCGGGACTGTGCTGATACTTGCGACATCTGCGCTCGCTTTATGTCTCGTAATTCCGACCTTCACGCCCAATTGTGCGGAGTTTGTGCAGAAGCTTGCACGCGCTGTGCTGCTGAATGTGAGAAACACGACCACGAACACTGTAAACGTTGTGCTACATCTTGCCGTCGTTGTGCCGAGTCTTGCCGACAAATGGCAGCAGCAATGGCATAATCCTCGTTTTTATGTCTTTGAGCGAGTAAAAATAATTGAGTCGGAGCGTCATGCTAATTACTTTGATATTGGCTTTATTCATTCTGGCGTTCCGACTTTATCCTCTTTGATTAACAAGCTACTTATAAATTATAAATAGGAGAAAAAATGGCTAAAGTTGGTTTATTTTACGGTACTCAAACTAGTAACACTCAAACCGAAGCTGAGACAATCCAAAAAGAATTTGGTGGCGATAGTGTTGTAGATTTAATCGATATTTCTAGAGCAGAGGCAAGTGATTTTAACACATACGACTACATAATTATTGGTTGTCCAACTTGGAATGTTGGCGAACTGCAAGATGACTGGGATAACTATTACGAGGAGTTAGATAACATTGATTTAACTGGTAAAAAAGTGGCTTATTTTGGTGCAGGAGACCAGGTAGGCTATCCCGATACTTTTCAGGATGCAATAGGTATTTTAGAAGAGAAAATTTCAGAACTCGGTGGCGAAACTGTTGGTTATTGGTCTACAGAGGGTTATGAGTTTAGTGATTCTAAAGCCCTCCACGATGGCAAATTTATCGGTCTGGCTCTGGATGAAGACAATCAATCCGATTTAACCGAAAAACGAATCAAAGCCTGGGTTGCCCAACTAAAGCAAGAATTTAGTGGCTAGAATATTGAGCTTGTTTGGTTTTTGGTAATGCCGTCTATTTTTAACAACTTCGTTAATAAAAACTAGCAAATAAAACAATGAAAAAATTAGCAATTTATGCTCTTCTAATGTTGATAACAAACAGCGTACTCAACAGTGCCAAAGCAGAAGAACAAAAGCTAACGCAAACTCCACCTTCAGAAAACACAAGTCCCATGGATCGTAATATGGGAATGAATGCTGAAGTAGATAAAACATTTATTGAGATGATGATTCCCCATCATCGAGGAGCTATGGAAATGGCTCAGATGGCGTTAAACAAAGCCAAAAATCCTGAAATCAAAAAGTTGGCTGAATCAATCGTCAAAAACCAAAATCGCGAAATCGAACAGATGCAAGCATGGTATAGACAGTGGTATGGAACTTCAGTTCCCGATCGCAATATGGGGCAGGGAATGATGATGTCTATGCAGAAGCGAGATATGATGAATGCAGATATGATAAATGCACTAAGAAATGCATCAGATTTCGATCGAGAATTTTTGCGTCAGATGACACGTCACCATCAAGCAGCGACAATGATGGCTGGGATGGTTGTTAATAGTGCAAAACGACCTGAAATTCGTCAACTAGCTCAAAATATTATTAAGAGTCAAAGTGAAGAAATTGCTCAGATGCAAAGGCTGCTAAATGTAGCTAGCAATTAATAGTTTTTTCATCTCTTTATTGTCATTCTAAGCTTCAACCTTAATTTTTTGTGGACTGAAGCTTATATCATCATACAAACATTAAACAAATCCACCTTATGTGGCGATCAATTCTAGTTAATTGTTTGCTATCTGTTTGATAAAATCTGACTCGATAGTTAAAGGACTTTCGGTAAACCCTCGATTCACAAAAGATTCCAAAGTATCAGCAGCTAAGTTGGGCAAAGAGATACTAGTAGATATCTCTGTATAACCATTAGTGTTTAATTGATAGAAAACAATTTTGTTATCTTGCCAAAACCATACTTCTTTAATGCCAATAGATTGATACTTTTTAAGATCGTCAATCCCACCGCTAGAAAAAATGACTTCGATCGCTAAATCTGGAAGCTCTTTATCTGTACCGAAAGCAAAGCTAACATCTGGCTCTTTTCCCGCGTCAGGTTTATTGCTCAACCTGGTCGATCTCATGGGAAAATAAAGCAAGTTTAATTTTCTACAATAAGCGATGATGAGAATAGAAATTGTGGCAGCAATTCTTTCGTGATTTTTGCTGGGAGACACTAAAGTAATTACTCCGTTAAAATAGGAAACTCGATAACCTAAGTATTCTTCTGAATCAAATTTCTCATACTCAGCCCAAGTCATTCCCGCCCAACTCAGCGTTTGATCTTGACCGTGGAGAATTTCTGCATTTATGGGTAATTGAATATTGATTAACAAAGTGCTGATTTTTCTGTAAGTTAATCCATATAGAAATTTATTCTAGCATTAACCTGACTGCTTTACCCTGAAGAAACTACATTTGTTTGGCTAATTCGCCTATTTTGATTAATTGTTCTTGTAAAGCTTTAACTTCGGTTTGTGTCATATTTTTTACCAAAATATGAATAATAGTCTTGACTCTATAGTTAGCTGTAGACCCTACACTGAATACAGTTCTTTAGGCGATGTTTAGGCTCGATTCGCTCGTTCCATGCAAATTTTCGCCACTTTAATTAAATAAATAGGAGATTTAATCATGTTTCAAAAATTATCTGCTCAACCCGCTTTAAAAGCTGCTAGTGTAGCTGTTGCGGTTCTCATGCTAACTGCTGGTGCTAGTTTGGCTCAAGATCGACAGCCCGATCGCAATACCGACCAAAACAGCCCATGTGGTTGTTGTAAACAGATGAACCAAATGCAGCACTCTAGCTGAATGGTAGTTAGTAGAAAATTATCGATTAAAAACTAAACATAATAGAGATCGCTTTTTTTCTAAAAAACTCGCTCGAGGCGATCGCTTTCGAGCGATAATAACTAACCGGCGATTATCCACTTGGCAATATTATTAATCAATTAAGAGCTAGAAAAACTCTTAGTTTGGTTTTTGGAACTCTTCGTGTTCTTCGGCAGAATCAATCGAGGAAGATAAAGTTGAAGTTTGATGATGATTGTTTAGATAGATTTCTGTTTCATAGGACGTTGCTTTATCTTCTTTGCGCGATCGATGGCGGCGACTAGTAAAATAACCACCTGCTAAGAAAGCACTCACACCAATTACGCCTCCTCCTGTTGCGCCTAACAACCATAAAGGGAGTTGCTCTTCTAAAGTAGTGCTGCTAGATTGACTTTCTTGAGATTTTTTCGCTTCGTCAGCCCCTCCCTCTGGCTTGGTTGCTGTTTCTTCTTTACTGCCTCCTCGTAGAGATTGAGCGTAAAGCTGCGGCGCACGCTGAGTAACTACTAAATCTCCTTCAAAAAGACCGCTTTTGACTTCTACCAAATCTCCAGAAGTTTGACCGAGATTGACTTCGACAGATTGAAAAGAGTCGCCGTTCTGCAAATAAACTAGTTTTTTACCTTCTGCATCAACTATTGCCGAACTGGGAATGACTGTAGCTGTTGTATCTGCTTTAGTAGTCATTACTTCTAATTCGGCAAACATTCCTGGTTTGAGAGTACCGTTATTATTGCTTAATTGGGCTTTAACTGGGACAACGCGAGTTTCTCCTTCGACTATCGAACCAATTACCGCAATCTTGCCGATAAAAGCGCGATCGCTCAAGGAAGCTACTTTGGCTCTGACTTGTTGACCCTGTTTAACTTTATCTAAATCTTGTTCGTAAATATTAGCCGTGGCAAATACGGTGGTGTCATCGATAATTGTCATCAGCTGGCCTCCTGCATCTTGAAAGGCTTGACCTAAAGTAACTTCGCGATCGCTAACTCGACCAGAAATAGGTGCTGTTATTATCGCCAGTCCTCGATCGTTTGCTTCTGTACCTAGTTGTTGCAGTCGAGCTTGATAAGTAGTATTGCTCAGCTGTAGAAGAGAATTAGCTGCTTCAAGAGACGACTGAGAGCGTTTGAGTTGGTTTTGAGCCGCCAAAACTTCTCTTTGACTCGAAGCTGTGGTAAGTTGGGCTTTGGTTTCTGCTAGCTTGGCTTGAGATTCGAGCATTTGCCGACGGGGAATAACTCCTTTGTTTGCTAGTTCTCGATCGCGATCGTATTGTTCTTGTGCTACTGCTACTTGGGTTTGCGCTTGTTGTAATTCGGCTTTGGCAATTTCAACTTGACGTTGATAGTTTTGTTGGGCTAAATCTAAATCGGCTTGTGTTTGTTGTAATTCGGCTTTGGCTTGAGCTTGTTTTTCTTGGGAACTGACGCGCAACTCAATCAAGTCAGGACTGGCAATTACCGCTACAGGCTGTCCTGCTTTTACGTATGCCCCAGGTTCTACTAATAACTCGTTTACTTTTCCAGGAATTGGCGATGTAACTTCTACTTGTTGGCTGGGTAGAGCTTCAATTTGTCCAGTCGTTTTAATGCTAATGTCAAGACGTTGACTGGTAACTGGTTCGACTTTTATTCCCAAACTTTTGGCGGTTTGATCGTCAACTTGGATCGAATCTGAAGCTTCTTGTTGAGAATCTCCGCCTTGAAATTCGTTCCCATGTCCGGCGTGAGCCAGAACAGAAGTAGGAGCGGTTATTAAAATTAAACTCAAGATTACTCCAGTACTACGGGTGAGGGAATTAGGCAAGCGAAACAGATAACGAGTAATGGTCATAGTCAAGATCCTTAAGTGATGAGCGAACGGGTTAACATTGGCGAGCGCAAAAATATTTGTATTATATGTATTGAGTTTTTTGTAGTTTAGATATATGGTAATTACTAAAAAAAGTTTTTAACTAGCCAAAAAACACTGCTTTATTGACTAGTTTTTCACAGCTATATGAAATAAAGATGAAATTTGAATAAGGAATTTTAGAAATTATCTGTAAGATGTATTGGTACATTAGCGATAGGCAGCTAGAATTGAGTTGTGAAACTCCTGCCGTCAAAATTTGTGACCAAAACCAAACCAAGTGATATTTGTCAAGTTACATGTTTCAACATAGAGTTAGTCACTCAGGTTAATGAAGCATTGCCAGAGAATGACCTCTTAGAAAACGCTCAGATTCTTTCTAACGTTGGTTTGAGTGTAGATTCTTTTCTGATAATATTCTAATTATCTGTATCTCTTTTATTTCAAAAGCGATCGCCAGCTTTTATTGTTTGTACCAATCCTTACGCCATTGTTTCATCTGCTCGATTTCTTGCTGTTGAGAACTTAAAATATCTTGAGCTAGTTTCTCGATCTCAGGACGCTTGGTTTTACTCAAAGCATCTTCCGCCATCATCAGCGCACCTTCATGATGAGGAATCATGGCATCAATAAAACGCAGATCAAAATCAGCATCGGCTTCCCCTAAATCCATGCTCATCATCATACTTTGCTCCATATCTTCAGACATTGCCATCATGTGACCCATCTCTGCACTCCAAGCCATAGGAGTTTGATCGGCATTAGGATACCAACTTGTACGCCACTGTTTCATTTGCGCTATTTCTTGTTTCTGAGCAGCAATGATATCTTGGGCTAATTTTTTCATTTCAGGACGCTGCGATTTTTGCAGTGCTTCTTCAGCCATATTCATAGCCCCTTGATGGTGCATAACCATGCTGTCGATGAAACGTAAATCGTAGTCCGCATCAGCAGGCCCTATGTCCATCGACATATCGTGCTGCATCCCACCATCACCTTGCATCATATCGTGCGACATTCCACCGTCATTCTGTTTCATGTCTTGCTTGTTACTAGCTTCGGTGGCATTAGTATTTAAGGCTGGGGTTTGGTTAGAAATGGCTGGAGAACAGGCAACCGTTAGGGTAGTTGCACCGATAAATGTTAAGGCTATTAATCTAGTTTTAGTCAAAATTGCTTGCATAGATATTAGAATCGAATATGATTACTCAATAGTTCAGAATTACATACGAATATGAAATCGAGATGAAATATATAGCTTTTAGGTTAACCTTTCATCTCAACAATTCCCATCATGCCGAGATCTTCATGGTCTAAAATGTGACAGTGGTAAACAGCTTTGCCAGCAAAATCGCGGAACCGAATGCGAATGCGGACAGTTTCATTCCCTTTGACTAACACCGTATCTTTCCAAGCGCGGTAGGGTTCTGGCTTCCCATTACGAGATACCACTTGAAAGGGATTGACGTGCAGATGAAAAGGGTGAGCCATACCATCTGGATCAACGTTGACTAATTCCCAGTCTTCAACTGTATTGAGTTGAACTTGAGTATCTACTCGATTGGGATCGAAAGCTTCTCCGTTAAAGGTAAAAGTCATACCCATACCTGGAGTCATTTCTTCTTCCATTGATAATTCAATATGCCTTACTGTCTTTGGTTTTGGTAGTTCCTCCACAGAAATGAGTTGTTGGGGCAAAGGAAGAGGAGAAACAGAACCTTGATATGTGAGTGTTGCCAAAACTTGAGGCTTTGTTTGGGTATTTTCCTGCATCATGCCCATACCACCACCCATCATTTCCATCATTTCCATTCCCCCTCGATCATAGAATAAATTCATGAGGCGATACTGTCCTGATTCTCTATCTCCTCGTACCAAAACTTCTGCCCTTTCTCCAGGTGAAAGCAGTAGTTCTTTGAGTTCTATAGGTGTGCCTATTGCTCCTCCGTCTGTGGCAATTAAGTAAAAAGGATGATTTTCCAAAGCGAGTCGGTAGAAGCGAGAGGGAGAAGCATTGAGGATTCGTAGACGTAGCAAACCACCACGGGCGATCGCTAATTGGGGATTGACTTGACCGTTAACTGTCATTAGCTGCCCTTCGCGCCCCCTCATCATGTCCATGTGATTGGGAGCTTGAATCCGTCCGCTACCATCTAAAGCAAAATCTTGTAAAACCAAAAATTTTTCTTTGGCAGCTTTTAGTTCGGGAATTTCATCCAAGTCACCGCGAATTATAAATAAACCCGCTAAACCACCGAATACTTGCTCGGCAACAAATTTATGACGATGGGGATGATACCAGAATGTTCCAGATGGGTGATTTTTGGGAAGAGTAAATTCATAAGTTAAACTCTCTCCTGACGGAATATCCAGAAAAGCGTTGTCTGCATTGCCAGTGGGAGTAACGTGTAGCCCGTGATAGTGTAAGTTAGTAGGCTGAGAAAGATTGTTGGTGAAGCGAATGCGAACGGTATCGCCTGCTTTTGCTTCCAAGCGAGGTGCGGGGATTTGTCCGTTGTAGGTTAACAGATAGGCTGGCTTGCCTCCTAGATCGATGCGGGTCGAACTCGCTGTAAGATTAAATTCTAGCAAACCGTTAGAACTCTTGTAAAGTTTAGCAGGCAAGGTTTTGGTTTGATTCGGAGTTATTTTGTTTTTCCCAATTGCCCAGCTAGTAGCTGATGTGGCGATTGCACCAGCAGCAGTGAGGATGAGAAACTGGCGACGGTTAATTTTTGACATGGTTGGTTAGAAAGTGCATCTCATACACTACACACTAAGTTTTTCACACCAAAATGAAATCGGTATGAAATCTTGAGTTGAGTTCTCTTTTTCTTTTGTTATTCAAACAATTTTTGATCGCTCAATAATTGGACAAATTGTTTCTTCAGGCTGTTCGGGAATCTTTTTCCAGCCAGATAAAAGTCCCTTCAGCTCTTGCTTGAGAATTTTTAGTTGTTGAATGTGCTGCTCGATCACCTCAAGCTTTTCTTCCAGCTTTACTTTAATCTGGTCGCAAGGTAAGTTTCCTCGATCGTGTACTGACAAAAATTCTTTAATTTCCGACAAACTCAATCCTAAATTTTGTGCGCGTTTGATGAATTTCAAACGAACAAATACATCCGAGTCAAATATGCGATATCCGCCTTCGGTTCTACCATTAGTCTTGAGTAAACCCAGATCATTGTAATAGCGAATGGTTCTAATGGGAATACCACTTTCAGATGCGATCGCACCGATTAGTTTTGGTTTTTCTTGAGTTAACATCTTAAATCTCCTAATGATTATAAAACCTCAACGACTCCCCGAAACATATTCATACCGCAGGTAAACTCGTATCTACCAGGGGTTTTGGGTGTAAACTCAATTGGTGTAACTCGATCGAGAGGTAATGTTTGAGCGATATGAAAGTCAGGAAAACGAACTTCCTCAAGACAACTACTGGCATCTTGGCGATCGAAGTTTAACCTAACTTTTTGACCCGCTCGAACTACAATCTGACTGGGTTCATATCCACCATCAACGGTGACAGTAATCTCTTGAATGTCCCCTTGGGTAGTTGCTTTTGCCAATTTGGGTTTACTCAATAAGAACCACCACAGTTCTAAACCAATTAATCCCAATCCACCAACCGTAACGATAATTTTATTGCTTAACGGTTGTTCTATGGGTTGAAACTGTCCCGTTTGCTCCCTTTGAGATGGTTGCATTTCATTCATATTGTGAGGCATTTGGGCGACTGCCTTACCCGAAGCAATGCCCAACACCATTCCTAAACCTACGATCCCGCTTGCGATTGCTTCGCGTACTTGATTTCGTGCGATCGCTTTTCTATTCACCATTGTCAAACCTCCTATACAATTGCCCCAGAAATTACTCCAATCAGAAATCCAAATCCTGCTAGTGTTCCAAAAAAGATGATTGTCTTCATATCGATATTCTTCTAACCGAGTGTTTTTGGCTTAAAATTTCGCAAACGCAGCGCATTTGTCACCACCGAAACAGAACTAAACGCCATCGCCGCACCAGCAATAATGGGACTGAGCAACCAACCAAAGAAGGGATAGAGAATTCCCGCCGCAATGGGAATACCAGCGACGTTATAAATAAAAGCGAAGAAAAGATTTTGACGAATATTACGAATGGTAGCGCGACTAAGTTGAATCGCTGTTACAATTCCCTGTAAGTCTCCTGAAATCAAGGTAATATCGCTAGCAGCGATCGCCACATCCGTTCCCGTGCCAATTGCTATTCCTACGTCGGCTTGTGCTAGAGCGGGTGCATCATTGATGCCATCCCCTACCATTGCTACTATTTTACGGGGCGTATAAAGGTCGGAGGAGACCTCCGACCACAGCCCCTCACCTTCCGACTGAATTGTCTCAACTGTAGCGGCTTTCTGTTCGGGACGTACTTCAGCAAAAATGCGCTCGATTCCTACTTCACGAGCAATAACTTCGGCAGTACGGCGATTGTCTCCAGTTAACATCACTACTTCTAAACCCATTTTCTGTAAGGCTCGAATGGCATTAACAGAAGAAGGTTTTACCGCATCGGCAATGCCCATAATGGCTTCTATTTTCCGATCTACGGCAATCCAAATAACGGTTTTACCAAGATATTCCAATCGCTCCCAATCTTTTTGTAGGTCGCTAGTATCTATATTTAATTCATTTATCCAACGATGAGTTCCGATTTGTACCCATCGATTTAAAACATAGCCTTGTACGCCACTACCTGCGATCGCTTCAAATTCCTTGGCATCATCTAACTTTACCCCTTGCGACTGGGCATATTGGACTACAGCTTCGGCTAAAGGATGTTCTGAATTTCGTTCTACTGAAGCAGCGAGATGCAATAAATTTAGCTCGTTGCTGTTGGCAATACCATTGACAGTTACAAAGTCAGTCACAGTCGGTTCACCTTGGGTAATCGTTCCCGTTTTATCGAGTACGATCACCCTTAATTTATGCGCCATTTCTAAACTTTCTGCACCTTTGATGAGAATGCCATTTTCTGCCCCTTTACCCGTTCCCACCATAATTGAAGTCGGGGTTGCTAAACCAAGCGCACAGGGACAAGCAATAATCAACACGCCAACTGTGGTAATCAACGCCATCGTTACATTCCCCATGATGTTGTACCAGAGGATAAAAGTAGCGATCGCAATGGCAATCACAGCAGGTACAAACCATCCCGTAACTTGGTCAGCTAGCTTTTGAATTGGAGCTTTCGACCCTTGTGCTTGCTGCACTAGTTTGACAATCTGCGCTAAAAAAGTATCTTTACCGACTCTCGTTGCTTTGAATTTAAAGCTACCAGTTTTATTAATCGTCGCGCCAATAACTTCATCACCAGGATATTTTTTTACAGGAAGGCTTTCACCCGTAACCATCGCTTCATCGATAGTAGAAGCACCTTCAACGATCTCGCCATCGACGGGAATCTTCTCCCCTGGGCGTACTAAAATGATATCTCCCTGAACTACTTCAGCAATGGGTATATCCACCTCGCTATCGTTCCGAATCACCCTTGCTGTTTTCGCACCTAAACCCATCAGCTTGCGAATCGCTTCTGAAGTTTGTCCCTTGGCTCGATTTTCTAGCAATCTCCCCAGCAAAATTAAGGCAATAATTACTGATGCCGCTTCAAAATATACGTCGGGTGTAAGTCCCTGTGCGATAAACCACTGCGGAAAAAAGGTGGGAAATAGGGAATAAATATAAGCCGTACCAGTGCCGATCGCCACTAGGGTATCCATAGTTGCTGTATGGCGTTTGAGGGCTTTCCCAGCATTAATAAAGAAGGACGATCCGCACCAAAATAGTACGGGTGCAGTCAGTACTAATTGCAGCCAGGAATTGTGCATCCATGCAGGAATAAAAGGAATGGGCAATCCTGTCATCATCGGCAGCGAACCAATAACCAGAATGGCACTAACAATCCCGCTAACCCATACCTTGCGAGTCAGTTGGCGATTTTCGACTTGCCGTTCTCGTCTTTCGGTATCATCTTCTGGAGCAAGTACATCGTCTTGCATAGGTACGGCAGAGTATCCAGCTGCATCGACGGCATCCTGAATCGCTGCTACATCAGTTATCCTAGAGTCATAAGTAACGGTGGCTTGTTCGGCACCAAAATTGACGTTACATTCGTTTACGCCTGGAACCGAGCGAATTGAATCTTCAATATTCCTGGCACAAGAAGCACAACTCATGCCTCGTAATTTTAAACTGGTATTTTCCACTTCATACCTCCTGACTTGATTTTAAATAATGCCAAGCATTGTTCAGGCAACGGTATAACCTGCTTCTGTAATCGCTTGTGCGATCGCAGCTTCTGATGCTTGTGTGTCAACTTCGACAAGCTTAGTCTTGGAATCGGTATCGGTTTGTACGGTTGCGGCTGGATCGATTGCTTTAATTGCTTTAGTAATGGTATCTCCACAAGCCGAACAAGCCATGTTGGGAACTTTAAATTGTAATGTCATAATTTCTCTCCTTCTGCAATCAATTACTTTTATTGTGATCTCTCTAGTCAACTGGAGAGTCAAGAGGGTAGAAAAGAAAAATTTAAATATCTATCGAAATGAGTGCCAACAGAGTAATTAGTCTCTATCGAAGGTAGTAGTAGCCTTAATATCTAGTTTGATAGCATTGAGGCAAGTCGTTACGGAGGCGAACGATAACTGATGAGCATCGTAGATAGCCTTTTTCTGCATATGTTCGGTCGTCCGAAAGGAATGCTGGGCAGGTTCGGTGGTATCATTATGGCGCGTATGAATAAAGAGTTCACCTATTCAGTGATCGATTTGCTCGACATTGAGCCGAACGATCGAGTGCTAGAAATTGGATTCGGCTCTGGAGTAAGCATTCAGCGTCTGGCTGATTTGGCATCAAAAGGATATATTGCAGGTATCGATTACTCTAAAGAAATGGTCGAGCAAGCTACAGCTAGGAATTTGAAAAAGATTGAGGCTGGTTTGGTCGATTTGCGGCAAGACTCGGTGGAAAGCTTGCCCTTTGAAGACAACACCTTCGATAAGGCACTGGCGGTTAACTCCATGCAAGTCTGGTCAGATGCCGCGATCGCTTTACAGGAAATACGGCGAGTCCTTAAGAAGGTTGAGGGCAAGATTGCGCTTGGTTTTACTCCCTATTCGGGGCAGTCGAGTCATGGATTGACTGAAATGCTTACAACTGCTGGCTTTACTGAGGTGCAGTTAATAAATCTAGATGGTGGTTTTTGCATACTGGCGATCGCATCATAACCAGAGTAGCGATCGAGAGATTGAATCAATTTTTTAGCTGTTAAAGATCGTATTTGTTCATCTGAATAGACATTCAAGCTTAAAATGAGTATCATTATCAAAGAAGTAAACTCACAACTCTATTAACCCAGGATTGTCTAAGCAACTAAACTGATAGGGTTTAAAGTATAAACAATGAACAAAGTTGACAAATCAAAAAAAACAGTTTCTCCAGAAGGTGATGCACCTACTTGTGATTCTTCTTTGGTTCATCTAGAACAAGTGCGTCAAGTACAATCTGAAATCGTTACAACGGAAAAAGCACAACAAATGGCGCAGTTTTTCGGTGCAATGGCAGACCCTCATCGGCTTAAACTTCTTTCTGCGTTAGTCAAAGCTGAACTTTGCGTCTGTGATTTAGCCGCAGTAGTTAAAATGAGTGAATCTGCTGTATCCCACCAGTTACGTCTGCTACGAAATCTACGTCTGGTTAAGCATCGTCGTGAAGGTCGTAACGTCTATTACAGCTTAGCAGACGCGCATATTGCCAATCTATATCGGGAAGTAGCCGAGCATTTAGACGAAGTTTAATTCTTGCTTTCTATTCATTGTCAGATTACTTTTTTTGGGATATTATCTGAACAACTATTCAATTGTTCAATTAAAATAATTTTAAAATTGTTGGGATAATGTCAGGTAAACATTCTTCTGGTTGCTGCTCTCATCATGAAAGCCATGACCACAGCCACGAACACGGGGGGTTCGATTTACGACGAGAACTTATACCCTTAAGTATTGCGGTCGCTTTATTTCTCATTGGATTAATTTTCAACCAACCCTTGCACGATACACCTGGAGCGATCGCGGAGTATGTAGTTTTAATTCCTGCTTATTTAATCAGTGGCTGGACTGTTTTAACTAGTGCGGGGCGTAATATTCTGCGGGGTAAAATCTTTGATGAAAACTTCTTAATGACCATTGCTACCTTGGGTGCGATCGCGATTCACGAATTGCCCGAAGGTGTAGCGGTAATGCTGTTTTTCCAGATCGGAGAATTGTTTCAAGGTTTTGCGGTTGGGCGATCGCGTCGTTCGATTAAGTCATTGTTAGAAGTACGTCCAGATAAAGCAAATTTAGTTATTGATGGGGTAATTAGAGAAGTTGCGCCAGAGAAAGTAGAAGTCGGAAATACTATCATTATCAAACCAGGAGAGAAAGTACCTTTAGATGGGGAGATTTTATCGGGAAGTTCTCAAGTAGATACTTCCGCACTTACAGGGGAATCTGTACCCCGCACGGTAAGAGAAGGAGAGACAATTTTAGCAGGTGCGATTAACCAAACGGGTAGTTTAACTGTCAAAGTTACCAAGCTGTTCGCCGAATCCTCCATCGCTAAAATTTTAGATTTGGTAGAAAACGCCAGTAGTAAAAAAGCCCCGACAGAAAAATTTATTACTCGCTTTGCCCGTTATTACACCCCTATAGTAGTTTTCCTCTCTCTAGCAGTTGCTATCTTACCGCCCTTATTCATTCCTGGTGCAACCAGCGAACAGTGGGTTTATCGAGCATTAGTATTATTAGTTATTTCTTGTCCCTGCGGATTAGTGATTAGTATTCCCCTGGGTTACTTTGGTGGCGTTGGCGGTGCAGCTAAAAGAGGTATTTTGGTTAAAGGTTCGACTTTTTTAGATGCTTTAACCGATGTTAAAACGGTTATTTTTGATAAAACTGGAACTTTAACTGAAGGGGTCTTTCAAGTTACTCAAATATCCCCTTATAACGGCTATAGCAAAACAGAAATACTTACTGTTGCTGCGATCGCCGAATCTCAATCCAATCACCCCGTAGCGCGATCGATTATGGAGGCTTACGATGGTGCGATCGCCGAATCTGATGTCACTGATTATGAAGAAATACCAGGACACGGTATTAGTGCCAAAGTCAGAGAGATGTCAGTTTTAGCAGGAAACGATCGCCTCTTGCATCGAGCCAATATCGAGCATGACACCTGCAATGTGTCAGGTACAGTAGTTCATTTGGCAATAGACGGTAAATATGCAGGATATATCTTAATTGCCGACAGAATTAAGGAAGATGCTCAAGAAGCGATCGCCCAATTAAAACAAGTAGGGGTAACTCAAACTGTAATGCTGACGGGAGATAACCGAGTTGTGGCTCAAAATGTTGCCGATAAACTCGGTTTGGATACCTATAAAGCCGAATTACTACCAGAAGAAAAGGTAGAAGCGATCGAGCAGTATCTTCGTAAGTCAGATAAAAAAAGTAAAGTGGCTTTTGTCGGAGACGGGATTAATGACGCACCCGTAATTGCTAGAGCCGATGTGGGAATAGCGATGGGTGCTTTAGGTTCGGATGCAGCGATTGAAACTGCTGACGTAGTACTAATGACTGATGCCCCGTCAAAAGTAACAGAAGCAATAGGTGTTGCTCGTAAAACTCACTCGATTGTCTGGCAGAATATCATTCTGGCAATGGTAGTCAAAGCCCTGTTTATCTTACTAGGAGCAGTTGGCATAGCAACTCTTTGGGAAGCGGTGTTTGCCGATGTGGGAGTAGCACTGTTAGCGATTCTTAATGCCAGTCGGGTTTTGAAATAGTTTTTCTAGCAACTATCATCTTAAAACTCGCTCAAATTTAATCAATTCACTATCTAGAGGTTTTTCAATATGATACGTCGTCATCAGCGTTCTATTCCTTGGATTTATCGCTATTATCGTCCAATTATGGCAGGAATAGCTACTATTGGTGCGGTAGGAACAGGTTATTTAACAGTAGTTAAACTAACCGAAGGAGCAGCAGCTTGTCCTACAGGAGGTTGCGATGTCGTGCTATCGAGTCCTTATGCCACTGTTTTTGGTTTACCCTTGACTCTATTTGGTTTTTTAGGCTATTTGAGCATGATTATCTTTGCCATTGCGCCTTTGTTGCTCACTTCTCCAGAGAAAAAGCAACTACGCGCCAGTTTGAAGCGGTGGACGAGTTGGTTTCTGTTTCTGGGTGGAACGGCAATGGTAGTGTTTAGTAGTTATTTAATGTATTTACTTGCCTTTGTCATCAAAGCTCTTTGTATTTACTGTATTGCTTCGGCTTTGTTTTCAGCTTGTCTGTTTATTTTGTCCATTATTGGTCGCGATTGGGAAGATCTCGGACAACTTTTGTTTACGGGAGTTATGGTAACGATCTTAGTTTTGGTAGGAACACTAGGCGTTTATGCCAATGTCAATAATCCTCGTGTTGAAACTACCAACGGCTATGCTATTTCTACTACTTCTGGTGCTGCGGAACTCGATCTAGCACAACATTTAAAGCAAATTGATGCAAAAATGTATGGGGCTTTTACCTGTCCTCATTGTCAGAATCAAAAACAGTTATTTGGTAAAGATGCAGCAGCCCAATTGAATTATATTGAGTGCCATCCCCAGGGAGAAAATTCCCAAACTGACCTTTGTATGAAAGCGAATATTCAAGGTTTTCCTACCTGGGAAATTAAAGGAAAAATGTATCAAGGAGAAAAAACTTTAGCAGAGTTAGCAGATTTATCTGGCTATCAGGGCGAGCGCCATTTTAAAAATAGTTCCGAAGAGGGACATTAGATTGTTGATAAACTTTCGTTAGTTTCTGGGAGCATACATCATGACTAACACTCCTAGTAATATAATCCAACCACCCAGCAGATCGAATTTATCAGGTCTAATCCGATCGATCAGCCAGCCCCATGAGATAGACAGCACAATAAAAACACCACCATATGCTGCATAGGCACGTCCAAAGTTAGTGGGTTGTAGTGTTGGAACTGCGCCATATAAACCCAGGATCGCAACTCCGATTAGGGCTAGCCAAATACTCTTTCCCTCTCGCAACCATAGCCAGACCAAATAACCCCCACCAATTTCGCAGAGTCCAGCTATGACGAAAAATAACATTGATTGAATCACTTATGCATCCTCTTTTACCTTTACCTCTAAAATTATCCCTCGTTAATCGAAAACAACTAATGCAGGTGAAACTACTAATATTTAAGCTCGTTCTCTTAAATGGAATAGTCGGGGTAATTTTACCTGTTAATGCTCATTCACCTAATGAGACATTAGAACAATGGCAAGCAGATCGAGAATTTAATCAACTTTTAAGTCAAGGCAAAGGATTACTAGATCGGGGTAAACTGGCTGAGGCATTGAGTGCTTACCAACACGCAGCTAGTTTAGAACGAGAAAATCCACGGGTCTTTTCGGCAATCGGTTATTTACAAGCGGTTCGAGGTAAATTTCCCGCAGCAGCAAGTGCTTTCCAAAAAGCGATCGCTCTAGAAAGTGACAATGCTTATTTTTATTACGGACTGGCTTATAGCCTCGCTAGTTCTCAAGCTCATGCTGAAGCTGCCAATGCTTACAATCAAACCATCAAACTCAATCCGAATCTGGTAAATGCTCATTTAGGTTTGGCAGTGGTGCTGCTACGCCAACAAAACTACGATGATGCATTGGATGCTTTTGTAAGAGTAACTACCCTCGCACCAGATAATACCCTCGTCTATCGCACAATGGGAACAATTCTACTCCAGAAAGGACAGTTTACTAAGGCGATCGAAGTTTTACAGCGAGCAGCCGAACTTGCTCCCTCTAACAGTGCAATTCAACTTGAATTGGGAATTGCTTGGTTGAATCTAAACAATATCCCTAAAGCCATAGCAGCTTTTGAACGGGCTGCCGAGTTTAATCCTGAAGATGGCAAGATTCATTTTCAGATTGGCAGAATTCTTCAGCTAGAAGGCAATACAGAATCCGCGTTAGCCGAGTATCGTAAAACAGCAAGCCGAGAACCCGATCTTGTTGCAGCCAGAAAAGCGATCGCCGATATTCTTTTAGAACAGCAAGATTACCTAATGGCGATCGTCGAACATCGTCAGGTGATTTCCCTCGCCCCAAAGGATGCTAAGTCTTATTATCACCTCGGACTGGCATTAAAAGAAAGAAAACGTAATCAAGAAGCCATTACCGCCTTCCAACAAGCTTTAAACCTCTATAAACAGCAGGGTAATACCAAGCAAGTAGAAGAGATAAAAATTATTTTAGATGACTTACGAAAATAGCTAATGATACCAATCAAGAGCGATCGCTATAAGAAAATACCTTTAGAAGAATCTAAAACTCAAACGCTGAAATTATTATGGATTGTTTTATGTCTGCGAAGCGGATTATTTTTAGCTGAGTTAATTACGGGATTTCGAGTACATAGTTTATCCCTAATCGCTTTATCTGGTCATCTTTTTGTCGATTTAATTGCGATCGCTATTGCTCTAGTTGCTGCTTGGTTAGTTGAAGATTCTACTCAAACTAAGTTACTACTAAAACCTCAGCAAATTGAAGCTGTAGCTGCCTGCGTTAATAGCTTTATTCTCTTAGCAGTGGCAGGATCGATTCTTTGGGGAATTACGCATAATTTCCAAGCTTCTGCCTCTGAAGCTGGTTTACCGATGTTGGCAATAGGAGCATTAGGACTGACCGTTAAAGTAATAAATGCCAGTTTACTTTACGAAGAAAGCCACCATAACTTGAACGTGCGGGGCGTATTTTTTCATGCGATCGCCGATGGTGTAAGTTCGTTTAGTTTGTTAATAGCAGCGTTAGCTATTTTTTATTTAAATTGTCTTTGGGCAGATACGGCAGCTAGTTTATTAGTAGTTGTTTTTATGCTGGTTAGTGCCTTTTCCCTACTTAAAGATAGTCTGCAAGCTCTCGAGTGAAGGGTTGTAGACTATCTTTAAAATTGAACTCATACCCTATCTTAGCTGTAAGTAGCTGCACAAAATTAATTTCACGGTTGAGGTAGGGGAAAGGGAAAAGGGAAAAGGAACATCAAATGTGTAATTATTTGTGTTTAGGTACTTACTGCATTTGGCTATTTAGCTGGCATTGGCGAATTGTTTGGCATTGGCATCTCATCCTCTCCAGAATTCATCATTTGTTCGTGATTCATCTCTGTATTAGAGTTATCGTCACACTGTTGCATTGACATTTGGTGTTCTTCTGAACTCATCTGTTCGTGATTCATCTCTACATTCGAGTTGTTGGAACATTCCTGCATGGGTTTTGATTTCCCATCAGAATTTATCATTTGTTCGTGGTTCATTTGGGATTCACCATTATTTTGGTTTGTTGATTCTGCTGAAGCTATTCCATTACCAATGCCTACAGCTACAGACGTTAACATCGCCATTGCTATTAGTTTTATCTTTGAATTAATATGCATATATTTAACCTGTGAAAAGCTAAGAAGTTTTTATACTTACCAATTATTGATAATAAAAATGAAATCAGCATGAAATTGGTTTTATTTGAGAGAATGGTTCTTGAAATTGGGCTAGTCGTTCTTTTTCATAAATTTACTGGACTCTCCAGCTGAATGGAGAGTTTACAATTGAAATCTAATACACGATTGCTTATCAGCTTAATTCATCATGTCAAAACTCTTATCTAAACTAAGTATCACTTCAATTGCCATTGCCTCTATGGTTGGAGGAGCAATTTATTTAACTTCGACTCAAGATAAAAGTGTCAGTAACAATAGTGCGATCGCTCAAGATACCAATACAGCTACTCTCACTAGCGTTTGGGACAAAGAAACCGAACCAGCTTATTCAGAAACGACAGAAATGACCGTGTATCGCAGTCCCTCTTGTGGCTGTTGTGGAGGATGGATCGAACACGCGAAACAGCATGGTTTTAAAGTTAAAGATATTAAAACTGAGGATATGGAAGCTTTAAAGCAAAAATACAAGCTTCCAACCGAAATAGCCTCCTGTCATACAACCATTATTGATGGGTATGTTATGGAAGGACATATTCCCGTCGATGACATTAAACGTTTTCTCACTCAAAAACCCGAATTAGCTGGTTTAGCCGTACCTGGAATGCCTATAGGAACACCAGGAATGGAATCACAAAATATCAAGCAACCATTTCAAGTCTTGGCGTTTAACGACAAGGGAGAAGTCGAAATATTTAAGGAATATCAATCTTACTAAGACAAAGTAGTTTAAATTAATCATGGTTAAAATTAACCGTCGCCAGTTTATTGCATTAGGTGCTGCTGGTGTAGGGACAGCTTTAGTAGGTAATTGGTTGCGTCAAGATATTTCTAGTCAACCTTTAGCCTCTTCATCTGTTAATGTATTCGGTGTTTATCAAAGTAGTGATGGATTATTAGAATTAGACTTAGAAGCGGGGTTTGAGTAGCAACTGATACTGCTGACGAACTTAACATAAGACCATTAGAGCGATCGCCAAATTGAAGAATTTTATGTCGCAAAATGACTTAAATTAAGCTTACAGGTAAAAATAAAAGTTCTGGGAGGTCATAGAGAGTATGGTTCTACATTCGCATGGCATAAAAACTATTCCGCCCCTGACCAAAGAAATAGCCCACAAAGCCTTCCCCAAAGGGAATCTTTACATGACCCTCAGAGATGAATTGGGGACATTTTATGACGATAATGACTTTGCCGAACTTTATTCATCTGAAGGTCAACCTGCACTGCATCCTGGGCGTTTAGCTTTGATCTGTGTCATGCAGTATATAGCTAATTTATCCGACAGAGAAGCAGTAGAAGCTGTCGCTGCTCGTATTGATTGGAAATATGCTTTGGGAATGGATTTAACAGAACCTGGCTTTGATTCTTCTGTGCTGACCTTATTTCGTTCTCGATTGCTTAATGGGGGCCTAGAAAAACTGATATTGGACAAACTCCTAGAACGTTGTCAGCAACTTCAACTGATAAAAGCTAAAGGAAAAGCTCGAACTGATTCGACTCATATCTTGGCTGCGATTCGTAATCTCAATCGTCTCGAATATGTTGGTGAAACATTACGTTGTGCTTTAAATGCTTTAACCATAGCCTATTCAGATTGGTTATCAAATTTAGTTACTCCTGACTGGTTCGACCGTTACAGCAAACCTGTTGAAGAATCTCGATTACCTAGAGGTACAGAAGCTCGTAATGAATATGCCCAAATAATCGGACGAGATGGCATGAAAATTTTAGAGGCTATTTACGATCAGCCAACTACACCTCAATGGCTAAGAGCAATTCCAGCCATTGAAACCTTGAGAATTGCCTGGGTACATCAATACTGGATTAATGAGAATGGTCAACTTAATTGGCGCAGTCACAAAGATTTACCACCAGCAGGAATCAGAAGTAATTCCCCTTACGATACGGAAGCTCGTTACGGTAACAAACGACATACCACTTGGCTGGGTTACAAGATACATCTGACAGAAACTTGTGACAAAAACCGCGTTCATCTGATTACTAATGTTAAGACTACAGAGGCTCATATAGCTGATGTAGACCAAACTGAATCGATTCATCAATCTTTGGCTGACAAAGAATTATTACCCACAAAACATCTAGTCGATGCGGGTTATGTTGATGGCACTTTATTGGTAGAGAGTCTACAAAACCACAAGATCGAACTCATCGGAGCAATTCGTGAAAACGTTAGTTGGCAATCTCAAAACCCCGAAGCTTATGATTTAAGTAAATTCAAAATCAACTGGAAAACCCAGCAGGTAACTTGTCCAGAAGGTAAAAAGAGTAATCGGAAATGGTCTCCTCGTCTTGATGCTTGGGGGAACAAAGTTTTTAATATTAAATTTCCCAAAGCTGCTTGTCTTAACTGTTCCCACCGTTCTTTGTGTACTAGCTCACTTACTGAACCAAGAAAACTGACGATACGTCCTAAAGAGGAGCATCTTGCTATAGTTAAAAGACGAAAACAACAACAAACAAAAACGTGGTTGAAACAATACAATCAACGTGCAGGAATTGAAGGCACAATTTCTCAAGGTGTTCGTGGTTTTGATTTACGTAAATGTCGTTATCTTGGTTTGAACAAGACTCATTTACAACATATACTGACAGCAACGGCAATGAATGTGATTCGCCTTTTTGCCTGGTTTGAAGGCGTACCTTTGGCTAAAACTCGTGTTTCTTCCTTTGCTCAATTAGCTCCTGATTAACTTCGATTATTTGTTACTTGCAGCGATCGCTCTACTGGTATTTGTTAAGTTAGTCAGCAGTATCAGTTGCTACTCAAACCCCTTGCACATTCCCATTACGGGTAATGCAGATAATGTTTTTCTTCATATCCAACCAGGAGAAAAACTAACTTACGAATTTCAGATACCATCAAATCATCCAGCAGGAATATTTTGGTATCATCCCCATTTGCATGGTTTAGTTGCCGAACAATTGTTTGGGGGTTTGGCAGGGTTGTTTATCGTGCGCGGTGAGTTAGACGAAATTCCCGAAATCAAAGCAGCCAAAGAAGAGTTTTTGGTACTGCAAGACTTTGCTGTAGATAATAATGGCAGACTAATCAATTCAGCCCATATGTCGCTGATGATGGGAAGAGAAGGAGACATAATTACAGCCAACGGACAAGTAAATCCTGGTCTTTCTTTGCCCGAACAAGGATTACTGCGCTTGCGGATTCTCAATGCGTCTACTTCCCGTTTTTATCGACTGGCTTTAGAAGATCATTCCTTTTATCAAATTGCTACTGACGGAGGTGCGTTAAACGAACCTATAGAAGTTAACGAATTGCTACTGACACCAGGACAACGAGCCGAAGTTTTGGTAAAAGGCGACAAAGAACCTAGACAATACCGCTTACTAAATTTACCTTACGATCGCGTTGGTATGGGAATGATGGGGGGTGGAATGATGGGCAGAAATAACCGCGATGAACCCATAGTTTTATCAACGATTAACTACGAAGCCCCAGGACAGTCTCTTTCAATTCCCACCCAGCTTGCTTCAATTACGGCATTGCCAGAACCTCAAACAGTAAGAAGCTTTGAACTCAATCATGGCATGAATCCCGCCGTGGGCATGGCTTTTCTAATCAATGGTGAAGCTTATAATCACGATCGCCTCGATACTCAAGTACAACTAGATACAGTAGAAGATTGGGAAATAACCAATACAGGAATGATGGATCATCCCTTCCACGTTCACAATAATGCTTTTCAGGTTATTAGTCGCAATGATCGACCAGAATCATTACTGGCTTGGCGAGATACGGTGCTAGTGCCTAGAGGTGAAACTGTTTGCATTCGCATCCCTTTCCGCGATTTTACAGGTAAAACTGTCTATCACTGTCACGTTTTAGATCACGAGGATTTGGGCATGATGGGTAGTTTGATGATTAATGTTTAGTAGTGCGATCGCGAATGTCAAAAATCAGCTAATTTTAGATGATAAAACCGTAACAGCCATCAGTCCCCAAATAACTCCAAAACGAACTTTAGTAGCACGGTGAATTTTAAATTCAGCAGATATCAATAACTTATGTAATTCCTCTTGTGTATAGCATTGTTGATGGGCGGGATCGAAAATTTGTAAGAGCCAGTCGCAGATTCTACATACTGGATAATCTTTATTCCAGTCGAGAATAATTACCTTGCCATTGGGTTTTAGCACTCTTTTCATTTCTGCTAATGCTACTTGAGGTCGATCAAAATAATGAAAAGCATTAGCTGATACCACCACATCAAAAGATTGACTAGAAAAGGGCAGTGAATGAACTGAAGCTTGATGAAATTTAACACTAGGATAAGCCCGATATTTTTCCCTGGCTATATTCAACATCTTCTCTGATATATCAATTCCTGTAATTTTCTGTGTCGGATTTTGATTGAGCAAAAGTCGTTCAAATTCACCTGTACCACAAGCAACATCTAGAATTGTAGACTGTGGTTCAATCTCCTCCCAATTATGCAGGAAGGTAAGTGTGTTGACGATGTAGTTGCGCCAGCGTAAATCGTAAATATCAGCAAGGCGATCGTATTGAGTTTTGACTTTAACTTCATTAATGTTCATAGTTTTGCGCTAGTTGTCGAACATTATGGATTGAGGTTTTCTAAAGCTGAAGGGATGAGCAAACTTTTTAAGGTAATAGTTTGAACCCTCTTTCCCTTCATTCCATTTCTAGGACAAGTTTTATCCCAGGAAGTTTGCTGGGGAGGGCAACAACAAGTTTCAGTCATGATGAATTATTCCTGACGCTCATAGCAACGACGATAACGACTATAGGAAAGAACAGTTAAGGCAAGCATGATCAACAAGGCTGGCAATAAAACGTAGTCAAGATAACCTACTAGCGCACTCAAATCAATTGCTCCTAAAAGAATAACTGGAATCGGAGTAAAGCAGCAAAGAGCCACCAGAATTGTGCCACTTATACTAACGATGAGAGCGGTTTTAGGGTTCATCATTTTTAGCTGAATCACTCAATAGATTCGATTAGCCCGCAGATTTTACCCTGACAGATTTCTTCAGTCGGGAGAGTAGACGCATTGGGTAATAATTTACTAATTTCCTCGTACCGACTGGCTAATTCTTGACGTAAAGACATCATTTCCTCAATTTGGCGGTTTAAATCGTCTAAGCGTTGCTTAACCATTGTTTTGAGGCTAGCACAAGGAGGTGTTCCTTGAGTTCTAATAGCAATTAGTTGTTTTATTTCATTTAGGGAAAGTCCAAATCTCTTGGCTTTTTGAATGAAGCGCAAGCGTTCTTCATTTTCTTGACCATAGATGCGATATTGTGATTCGGTGCGTCTGGGAGGTTCAAGTAATCCCAAGCGTTCATAATAACGGATGGTATGAGCCGATATCCCTACGAGATCGCTCAATTCGCCAATCAACCAGCCTTCTTTACCTGCCATTTTGCCTTAACCTTGACCAATACCAGCAGCTACAAGCATCTCGCGAAATACAGGCTGTTGAGAGGAACAGCACTCTGCTAGTTTGCCATTTACTACTACCGCAGGAACGCGATAAATTCCATATTGTGTCCTTTTTTCTTTTTCTGCTGCACTCTCTTGGTGCAGATCGTAGATTTTTACCTCGCAATTGGAACAGGTCAATTCTCGCACCAGCTTGACGGTTTCATCGCATAAAGGACAGCCAGCTATAAACACTTCTACTAATCGTTTTGTCATCTCTTTTTCCTCTTTAAATTGGAGTTCTAGATTTAGCTTAAACCTTAGAGTTAACTCTAAAGTCAAGAAGAAATTTGTCCAATCCAAGTTTTCTAAATAACAATGATGACTCAAATAACTTATATTTACTAGCTTCTGCTAAGATTATGAGAAGAATATGAAAAGTAGCAAAAATGACATTTGATGTTTCCAGGCGCTCGCTGTTGGGAATGGGATTGCTCGGAGGGGGAAATATCCTAGGCAAATTTTTACCCAGTAAGGCATTAGCTCAAAACCCCAAACAGCACGACAACCACTTTACTAGCAGCGCGGTTCACGGTGGCAGCACTACGGTAGGTGATGTGGACAATGACCGTAATGGTTTTAGTCCCCGCGACATTTTAACCGATTGGGACGGGGGAAAAGTCTCTCAATTACCTAACGGTCAGACTTGGCGAGAATATGATATTGCTGTTGAAGAACGAGAAATTGAAATCGCCCCTGGAGTGTTTTATCCCGCCTGGACGTATAACGGTCGAGTTCCTGGTTCTACCATTAGAGTAACCGAAGGCGATCGCGTTAAGATTAATTTCCGCAATAAAAGCCGACATCCCCACACCATTCACTTTCACGGTATTCATTCTGCCAGACAAGATGGCGTTCCTGGGACGCTAGAAGCCATGCCAGGAGAAGAAGTAGTGTACGAATTTGATGCTAAACCTTTTGGCTGTCATCTCTATCACTGTCATTCTGCCCCTTTTAAGCGACACCTACACAAAGGACTTTACGGCGCATTTATTATCGATCCTGACCCCAAACGCCATCCTGAAGCAGAGCAACAAGCGCGATCGCGATTGTTGGGCAGTTCTGAAAATAAACAGTGGCAAGAATTTTTAATGGTAATGAATGCTTTTGATACCAACTTTGATGAAGAAAACGAATTCTATGCCGTCAATACAATTCCCCACGAATTTATGAAACGCCCCCTCCGTATCGAACGAGATCGCCCCGTGCGAGTTTATTTAATTAACGTGACGGAGTTTGACCCAGTTAACTCTTTTCATCTTCACGGTAATTTCTTTGACTATTACGATAGTGGAACGACCCTAACGCCTACTCTTCGCACCATCGATACCGTGATGCAGTGTCAGGGACAGCGAGGTATTTTAGAATTTTCCTTTCAAGAACACGCACCAGGGCAGTATATGTTCCATGCCCATCAGTCAGAATTCCTCGAACTCGGTTGGATGAGTGCCTTCGAGGTGGTGACATGAAAAAAACTTGGTTATGGGCAATCTTACCCTTGGTGGCTCTAATAACTTCGATTGGTATCTTTATCTCTACTAATCCACTCAGTCCTTTGGGTGTTTCTGCTCCCCCATTAGAAAATCTGACTATAGAGCGAACTGTCTTAGGCGATCGCGGTATTTCCTTGTTAGTTAGGGCGGAAGGTTCAGAACCAATGCAGATTGCCCAAGTGCAGGTAGATGGGTCTTACTGGACGTTTACCCAAAAGCCCCCAGGAGCTATACCCAGACTATCAACCGCCTGGATCGATCTGCCCTATCCTTGGGTAGAAAACGAAACCCATCATCTTAACTTGATTACCAATACGGGAATTAGTTTTGAACATACTATCGATGTAGCTGTAGCTACGCCTCAATTCACCCTCAGCCGTCTTTGGGGTTTTACTTTACTCGGATTATACGTTGGGGTCGTACCTGTAGGGCTGGGAATGCTGTTTTATCCATCCCTCAAAACTTTAGGTGGGGAAGGAATGAAGTTTATTCTCGCTTTAACCTTGGGAATGCTGGCTTTTCTTTTGGTAGATACCCTGGAAGAGGGATTAGAACTAGCTAACAGTGCAGCTAATGCTTTTGCGGGCAGCATTTTAGTTTGGGCGATCGCAGCTATCTCTTTTTTGACAATTTTAACTATTGGTCGCAGTCGAGGTAAAGCTCCTGAAGGACAAAGCCTATCTACTTACCTATCTTTCAGTATCGGCATTCATAATTTAGGAGAAGGACTAGCAATCGGTACGGCTTTTGCTGTCGGAGAAGCTGCCCTCGGTTCGCTTTTGGTAGTTGGTTTTACTTTGCACAACTTAACAGAAGGAATTGGTATTGCTGCACCTTTGGTTAAATCTAAACCGACCTTCATTACTTTTTTAGGCTTGACTGCTTTAGCGGGACTACCTGCGGTATTAGGAACTTGGCTGGGCGTTTTTGCCTTTTCTCCTCACTGGGCGGCAATATTTATGGGCATTGGTGTAGGGGCAATTTTACAAGTAATTGTAGAAGTTGGTTCGTATTTGGCACGTACCGCTAGTAAAATTGGTGGTACTTGGTTATCTAAGATTAGTTTGGCAGGATTTAGTGCGGGATTGATAGTAATGTACGGTACGGCATTGCTTGTTAACTTCTAAAGCGTAAAAGAAGTCTGATGTCAGATTAATTCTGTGTTCTGTTACTAGAATGGTATTGAGAGGTAATTTTCTTGTTCTAAGTTACAGCAAGAACAATCCAGCTATGAAATCGATGAAGACATCAGGCATTATCTTGGGGAGGACACGTGGGGCGAATCGAATTCGCGAGACTGAGATGTCCGTGATGACATTAACTTTTGGAGGATTGTCGGTTTTTGTCAGACCAGCTTTAGCCATTTCTCCTACTCAGTAGCAATCGGCAATTTTTGCCGTTCGCATGAATGCTGAAAACTTGTTCGCTCGCGGTACAGAGAAAATTGCTCGCGGTGATTACCAAGGGGCAATTGCTGACTTCGAGCGCGTTATCGCACTCAATCCGAATTACATTGAAGCTTATTGTAATCGAGGAATGGCGTACTTTGGCTTAGGAAATTTAGTCTGACCAGGAATGATTAATGTATTTAAAAATCAATGTCAATCTTGGAAGCTGGATTGTTCTCCTGAGAATTGAGAACATGAGTATAGACGGCAGTAGTTTTAGGATCGCTGTGTCCTAAAAAATCCTGAACTTCCCGTAAAGAAGAACCACTTTGAAGACTCAAAGTACCTGCTGTGTGACGCAGGCTATGAGGAGAAAGATTTCTTTCTCCTAAAGGACTAGCTTCGCGTCGTAAATCGGTATGTTTCAAGCCACATTTTTCTAGATAGCCATCAACAACAAAACCAATTCCTCTCCTGGATAGTCTTTGACCATAACGACGATTCGATAAGGAAATAAATAAGGGAGAAGTTGGAGTTAACTTTTCTTTGGCCTTCATGCGAGCTTGACGATACTGAGCTATTTCCGATCCCAAGTCAGGGCGTAAAATAACGGTTCGGATACTGTTTTTGCCATCTAGCTTGAAATAATACTGACCGCCCGATTCGCTAATATCTCCCAAATTAGCCCGATACATTTCGATGCTACGACAGCCCTGGAGTGCCATACAACCCAAGAGAATGCGATCGCGTAATACTTGTACTTTGGTGATATCCTTCCCACGAATCTTATAGATAGGTAAAATACTGTCTATTAACTGTTGTAGCTCCTCTAGAGCTAAATAATTAATTGTGCTACCAACCTCCCGCTTTTCCCTTGGTGCTTTCACTCCCACAACCGGATTTTCCTTGACCAATTTATCTGCCAAACAAGCAGTATAAAAATGCTTGATAGCAAGTAAAGATAAACGAATCGTGGTCGATGTTTTCGACTCATCAACTAAGTGTTTGCGATATTCAATAATATTTTTCTGGGTAATTAGCGCAGGATAAAGTTCTTGCTCTTTACACCAGTCAAGAAACTGAGCGGTGCGACTCTTATAGGTTTTAATCGTATCCACACTGGCATTGCCATCAGCAATAGTTAGGTTAAGATATTGCTCAAAACAGTCTCTCATTGCTCTGACCGTAGGCAAAGTTGAGACAGTACCCACAGAACTAGCTCTCTTGTCAAATCTGAGATCGTCTTTTGAGCGTCGAATTGCCATAGGTTGAGGTGAAACACTTGTCTAAAATATTACAGCAAAACGGGTTCTTCGATAATGGAGCGGAGGCAATACATCATTATGATGATAAACACTAATCATAATGATGTATAATTGAAGTAATAAATAAATAAGCTCAAAATGAACATTGCATTACTGCTAGAAGATTCAGATCTGA
Organism: Pleurocapsa minor HA4230-MV1; assembly: GCA_019359095.1. Lineage (NCBI taxonomy): Bacteria > Bacillati > Cyanobacteriota > Cyanophyceae > Pleurocapsales > Pleurocapsaceae > Pleurocapsa > Pleurocapsa minor. The sequence goes on from JAHHHZ010000029.1 coordinate 60,821, forward strand.
GTCCCACGCTGCTCGAAGATCGTGGTGCCTATATTCAGGCTGTTCGCCAAGGAGTTCCTGGAAAAATTGTCGAGCAAGCAGTTAAAGCTTTAGGAGAGCGAGACTTGTTTGTCCGTTTGTTGAGTACTAGTTCGGGCAACTTAAATCGTTTATACCATGCCAAACTACTGACAAAAGTTCAAAGTGAGGGAGTTTTAGATACCCTGAAGGTATTTAATGAAGCTATCAATGTTTTTGGCAATGAGGATATAGCAAAAGAATGGTTACACGCTAGTATTCCCGCAATTGGTGGAGAATTACCGATCGATCTATGCGACACTTTTGAAGGGAGAAGATTAGTTAGAGAATCTTTAGGCGCGATCGAGTATGGTGAGTTTACGTAAGTGAAGCTGTTTAGAATTACCCGAAGCAAATATTTAGAAAACTTTACTGGTAAAGGAGGTTCTTTTCTTAATGGAGCGCGATGGAACACCTCGGGAATACCAGTACTTTATTTCGCTTCAACTCCTAGTGTAGCTCTTTTGGAAATGGCAAATTATCTACCAAATCCCAGACTCATCCCAAGTGATTATAGATTAGGAATTTACGATTTACCCGATACCGTATCGAGTCAAACCCTAACGGTTGAAAATTTGCCTCAAGATTGGAGTTGCTATCCCTATCCATTAAGTACTCAAAAAATAGGTAGCCAATGGCTAAATGAAGGTAATAGTTTAATTTTGCTTGTACCCAGCGTAGCTGTACCTGCTGGTCTAGAAACTATTGCGGTAATAAATCCCAGACATTTAGAAATAAATCAGCTAAAATTATCGTCTGTCGAATCAGCTTTATATAACGATCGCGCTTTCAAAGGATCGACTGAATAAAGTTTACTACGTAGAATACCTGTTATTTGCACTAAAAGTTGTAAAATCGATCGAGAATTAATTGATTTTAAGGATAAAACGGATTGTATGTCTTATCACCACAAGAATTATCATTAAGGGATAAATTAGAGCAACAGGTACTCACTGGGTTTGTGTTACGTGGTCAGGCTTTAAGGACTATTAAACGGTTAAAACTGTATCGCGATAACTATGATAGTTTTGCCGAATATTGTGATGCTGTTTTCGGCTTTACCATGCTTTATATAGAACGATGTATGAGTGCTGCAGAAACTTATTATCAAATAGTTGAGTATTTAAAGACCCAAGGTCTAAATGAGCCTTATCCCAATAAACAAAAGCAGTTAAGACCAATTTTCCAAGCTCATTTAAGTCCAATTGAAGCTGGTGAAGTTTGGGTGATGGCAGTGGGGATTGCCTTGGGTCAAGTGCCTTCCTATTCAATGGTAAAAACAGCAGTCAAAACTTACCTACATCAAAAATATCCGACTATTAATCCTTTTGCTGAGGGTCAAATATGTCGCATAACTTCGGGAGTGTCAGGGAAGCTCAATTGTTGGTGTGTAATATCAGAAGTTAGAAAAGATAAATGTATAGTGGATACTTGGGACAGTCAATATGTAGTTTCAGTAGACGACTTATCACCCATGAAGTTTACCCGTGACCAAGAGGAACAAATGCTCTTATTGGGGGAAAGAATGACTGCTCTATCAGAAGTAGGGGAATTGGATGAAGCAGCAAAATGGGTCTTAAAGGGACTAGAAAAACTAAATCGTTCCCAACTTAATTCAATTGAGGAGAAGTTACTACAGGTACTAGAAGATTTCTATATATTCCACGATGTAGAATAACTACTAAATGAAGATTTAATTTATAAACTTCTACAAAGTAAATCGCTATTAGTGCTGTTTATTCTTTCTTAATATTTGACTATCGATTAAAAGAGAAACTATTTTTTCATACACATTGAAGTGACACAAATTTACCGATACTAGGATCGAACTGAATATAACAATTGCCTGTTGACCCATTTCTGTTTTTCCCGACAATAATTTCCATAATGCCTGATTCTGTTGTGTCTGGGTTGTAATATTCATCCCGATAAAGCATTAGCCCCAAGTCCATGTCTTGCTCGATATCACCACTATCTTTAATATCGGACATCAAAGGACGTTTATTAGCCATAGACTCAACACCTCGGTTAATTTGAGCCAAGGCAACAAAGGGAACATCAAACTCCTTGGCAATATCTTTAAATGCACCAGAAAACTTACCTACTGTCTGCGCTCTATTACGGCACGCTCTGTCTCCAAGCTTTTGAATATAATCCAGTACTACCAAACCCAATTTGCCATTCTCGGAACGGATTCTACGAAGGACAGAACGAACTCTGGAGGGTGTTAGTTGAATGGCAGGAGTATCATCAATAATGATTGGTAATTCTGCTAGTTTAGTTAATCCACTGACCAAAACATCATATTCATCCTCGTAAATCTCGTTGTGCATCAGTCGGTAAGAATTAATACCAGAGTGCATCGAGAGAAATCGCTTAGTCAACTGTTCCTTGGACATTTCAGCCGAGAAGAAAACTACAGGTTTCTGTTGCTCGGTGGCAATCTGATTAGCTAGATGGCAAGCTAGCCAAGTTTTACCCATGCTCGCTCTGGCAGCAATAACGATTAAATCCTGTTTGATTAATCCACCAATAAGAGCGTCTAAATCTTTTAGTCCCGTGGGATAGGCAGGAGATGAACCCTGCTCTATTTTCTCAAATACAGAGGCTAGACAATCACCGATCGGTAGAGGCTTGAATTTGTCTTGTTTGTTGGTAGTGAGATTAAATATTTTTTCTTCTGAAGTATTAAAGACTGTTTTTATTTCAATGGCATTGTCGTATGCTAAGTCTTGGAGATCGTTAGCTACTACTATCAGTTGACGGCGTTGGTATTTTTCTAGAATTAAAGCAATGTAGCGGTCGATATTGGTAGCAGAAATAGTTTGGTTAAGTAGTTTGGCTAGTTTAGCTGTGCCTCCTGCTTTGGTTAATGATTTGTGGTCTTTTAACCAAGTAGACACGCTTAGAAGATCTGTTAGTTTATCTTGCCCATGTAGTTCTAATGCTGCCTTGTAAATCTGTTGGTGAGCAGCAACGTAAAATGCTTCAATGGGAAGAGTAGAAGCAGTAATGCTAATTGCACTACTGTCGAATAGAATACTGCCTATTATAGCTTCTTCAGCTTCTATGTTGGTCGGGGAAAGATTATTACTGCTCATCTTTGTTGTTCAACAAATTACTTAATTGCTTGAGTTTGTTGGCAGATATTAGTTTTTTATTCGGTTCATCTGGCGTAGAGATAACTCTTGTTTGAGCTTTCTTGGCTTTTGGTTTACTTTCCGTATTAGGTTCTGCCTCAGTACGAATCATTGACAGCAAACAAGCTTCTTGACTCTTAACCTCGTGGCTATCTCGATATTGTTTAAATGCCTCTATAGAAGAAATTACTCGTTCGGGTTCGCGATTATTTATTTCTTGCTTGAGCTTTTTTCCTACCTTAATTCCCATGTCGAGAATTGATTCAATGATTAACTCTATGGGTTCAAATGTTTCAGGTGGATTGGTCGGAACAGTCTTTTTAACTGAAGTTTGAATGGGTACAACTTTACTTGATGGACTAGGACTAATTAATTCTCTTAACTGGGTTCTTAACCTCTGGCATTCATCTCGTAGTTCGTATATCTCTGTCACATGACCTCTTAGTTTCTCATTTTGACGCTTGAGGTCTTTAATAGTTACTGACAAATCGCAAATTTTTTGTTTAGAGACTTCGTGTAAGGTTTTGAGACTGCGCGGCTGATGTTTGGTATTCTCTTCAATGGAATTTATCGTAGTTTGTTTTTGGTGCTGAAGTTCGTGAATATAAGCTTTAATCTCATCCCACTTATAAAGATAGGAAATTGAGCAACCAGCTACTGTCGCTATATTTCTGAAGGTTAGAGGCTTCTTTTGTTGTCTTATTTCAGCAATGGCTTTGAGTACCTGCTCTTTTTTCTGTTCCTTTCTTTTAGCTTGTGTACGGCGAAGAACCTCAGCCTGTTTTTCCCGACTGTGCTTTTTATCCATTACCTAACTTCCTCAACTCTGGTAGCCATTTATCCATTGCTTCGACGGTGCTGCAAGCTTCTTCAGAGGCTAGTTCTGCACCTACTTTTCGGGCTTCAGTCAATCTTTGCTGTTCCCCTTTATACTGGCGTTCGTAAAGGGATAATTTAGCCGTACTCGGTCGAAAACTGGAACAGCCGTAGCACTTGGGGTAAAGATTAACTGGGCAGGGTGTTTTGGGGTCTTTAGTACAATGTCCGTAAACTACCAAACGAGGTGGTATATCAAGATCTAGTTCGTAGGCTTTAGGGTTTTTGAGTAAACCTTCGGGTAGAGATTGCCAAGGTAGAAATTTGTTGTCGAGATTAAGTAGAAGTTCTTGAAATGGTAAATCTACTTCAGCTATTTGCTCTCTAGTTGGTGGTGTGTAGTGCTGGAATGTTGTGTTCGGACTTTTGTGACCAGCATAGAGTCTGGCTGCTTCTATGCCAAATTTGGTACGAACCTCTTGTAGTTTACTGGGACGGGTTATTTTGCCGATAAAGTCAGGTTTTTGTCTGTTGGCATCTTTTATGTTCTCTTTTTCTATTATCATCCGAATGATACGAACCATTGGGTTGGTGTCGATATTAACTGGAGGAGGTTTGGGCAGAGGTTTTATATTCTTAAAAGCTGGATAGGATTTGTCTTTAATCGAACGAAAATGACAAAACAAATATGAATAGTCTTCACCTAAAACTTCTCGAATCCACTGCTGTTGTTGTTCTATTACCTGTCTAATTTCTCGACTAGCAGGAAGAGAAAGCCATCTTTTAGTTTTGTTGGTCAAGAATTTAATGTACCACTTACCATTTTCTGAAACCAGACAATCAAAACCTAGTTTGCATACCTCCCCTGGTCTAGCAGCAGTGTAAACTTGAACGAGGTAATGACAAGCGATAGGTGCGGGTATTTTATCTAAATGCTGTTTAATAACCTTACGGCTCACTTCATCTAGCCAATCAGGATCGTTTTTGCTTTCTTTTAGGAAGTCGCGACCGCGAATTAGATATTTTGCTTCTAAATCTAACCAGTCAAAGAAATCTCTGAGGTTAGATAGTTTTAGATTGATAGTACTATTGGCGTTGCTTAAAGAGCTATCTAAAAATAGATTTACTACATTTCTATCTATTTGGTCTTGGTTTTTAAGACCTATATTAGTAATTATTTTACCGAATTGCCTGAATGTTACTGCTCTGCTTACAAGAGAACTTTCATTATTAAATTTCTTTGACTTAATTAAATAGTAGAAGTACTTTTTCAACTCTTCTCGATACCAAATCGGCTTAATAGTCTGAAAGTTAAGTATTTTTGTAGAGGGTTTCTGATAAAAATGTCTTAACTCCCAAACATCATTATCAAAACAAAAAGTAGATAATGTTTCTTCTGTCTGGCTACCAAGCCAGCTATGAGGAAAGGTCGATTTGGAATTAAAAGTAATACCACAGAAATGGCATTTACAATATTTGCTGTATTTGGTGTATACCCATCCTTTTTGCCCGTTATGTCCTATACCAGTACATAGAGGATTGGGACATTCTATTTTAGGGCGGTAACGTGCAATAGGAGCGGGAACGCAGTTGGTAAGAGAAATTTCTTTTTGACAAACTTTACAGAATAAAACTAGCTTACAAACTGAATCTTGATTCCTGTGGTAGTTGTTTAGCTTATGTTCTTCATTTTTATTCTTTTTGCATTTAGGGCAATTATATTCCCCAAAGTATTCTCGATTCCAATTAACCTTTAATATTCCAGATTGGGTTTGGTGTTGAGAAATGGGATTGTGTTTTCTACCCACCCCAGGTATCTGACAAGTTAGGGCGACAGATTTTTGGCATAAGTTACATCCCAATCTAAGTTGGCAAAGACTACTTTTACTCCTGAATGACCAAGTAAGTTTACTCTTAATATTCTTTTGCTCGCATTCAGGGCAATTATATTCTCCTCTGTATTCGCAATGCCAATTAACCTTTAGTATTCCAGATTCAGTTTGATGCTGAGAAATAGATGGATGTTTGCGGTTAGACATGATTTTCTGGTTGTAATTGTTCTAGCTGTTCTAAGCCGAATTGTCTGTCTTGCAATAACTTTAGTAAGCGATTAATTTCTGTGACTCTTTGCTCTTGTTCTGCGGTTTGCGCTTGTGTTAAGTCTTTTTGTAAACGTTCGACATCAGCTTCTAGTTTTGGCTTATCTTCTAAAGTGACTCGATGATGGTCACAACTCAGACAGGCATAGCGGTACTGGCAATCTCCTAACATCGTCGGGCGATGACATTCGCCAAGTGGTGTGGCTACATTGAGTAATTCTGCTAGTCTCTCGTATCTGCGCTTTCTTGGTTTAAAGCTAGTCACGCGACCGTACTTATCGACATAGCCTTTGGCGTTAGCTTCTTTTTCTAACCTTTCAATTGAACGTTGACGATAGTGAGGCAGCATATCTAACGAGCCATGACCTAGTACCGCAGCAATATATTCATCTTCAGCTTCTAAGTTTGCCATAATACTAGCTTTGGTATGGCGAAATTTATGACTCGTTAGTTTAAATCTTCGCCCTTGTTTATCTGTTAAATTTGCTTTTTCACTAAATTTTTCCAGCCAACGCCAGATTGAATCATAAGTAAGGACAGTTGAAAAGTAGACTGGCTCTACATCAAATCTGTCCGTTCCTGCTCTTAGAATTTCCTTAACATCCATCGCAGAAACAGAAAGTCGGCAAAACAATTTGTTGAATTCAGACAGTTCGCCGAGTTGTTGATCCAAAAACTTTTGCTGTTCAATCACTAATTCAGCTATGCTGCGATGAACTCGATAAAATCGCCAATATTTGCGCTTTTGTACCCATCTTTTTAAAAACCATTGTGAGCCTTCTTTTTTGAGGCATTGACGAGGCAGACTCAGCATTTCTACAATCCGACAACCCAGAGCTAGTTGTAATCTAAATAGCCGTTCTAACGGCGGTGGGAAAAGGTGAAAATTCTCGTATATTTGATGCAGTACTTCTTCGGGAATTGCCTTAATTGATGGTGTTTCTTCTTGGTATCTACGATGGGTGTAAGGTAGTCTCAACCAACCTTCTTCTGCCCATAACTTTGAGACATAGCTAATAGCCGCTCGTCTGTTTTTTTGGCATCCAGTAATAATAAATTTTTCAATCAGCCAACCGTTTATCAATTCTGGTTGAATGTAGCCGAATTCTAATAAAAAGCTATCGAACTGTTTTAAGGAACATACTCTTAATCTAACCGTAGTTAAACTGTGTTTTTTTCTAATGGTAGATAAGATTGTTAGTTTGGTTAGCAACTTCAGCCAAGATAAGGAAAAGTCTTCAAAGTGGAGATTTTTAGCTCCTCTCATCTTTAATTCGTCTTGGCTATAACCTAATTCTTCAAGTGACCAAACATCTTTATCTAGCAAAGGGCGATAAATCCATTCTTGACCCAACTCAGACTTGGCAATTCTTGATTGTAAAGCTTCAATCGGTAACATCGATTATTCCTCGTTCTCGTTTTTTACTCCGAGTAAATAAGCATCCAAACTCATCTCATCCAGTACGTGAGAATAGATATCTTTTGTCGTAGCGATAGACTTGTGACCCAATAGCTGCTGTACGTACTCATCCAGATAGCCAGCTTGGAGCATTCGGGTAGCAAATGTGTGACGGAATAGGTGAGGAAGGGCTTCGATCCCCGTTCTCTTACTTAGTTGATGAAATAGCTGATTTAACCTGGCACTGGTCATGGGTTTGCCAGCATACTTTTATATCCAAATTGACAAATAGCATTCCGTGAGCGAGTTTTTCTGCTTCTGGGGGATACTCTTCTAGTAAATAGGCAGCAAAAGTGGATTGTACCTCTTGGCGGTTATGTAGAATCGGAATTTCTCGCTCTCTACCTTTGGCAGTAGCACCATTGGGATTGTTATCGCGTCGAACAATCTGAATTCTGCCTCTACTATCAAGCTCTTGTACGTCAACTAAATAAAGTCCTAGAAGTTCGCCTCTTCTGATACCTGTTTCTCTTAACAGCATCACTATTAATCTGTCTCGATATGTATAACAAGCGTTAGCTAGCTGGGCTACTTGTTCGTCTGTTAAGCAACCAGGAAAGACCTTTGGTTCTTTGAGTTTAATTTGTTTTCTTCTTTCGGGACTGCTTTTGACAATACCCCTTAAAAAACCACCTCGTTTTCCCCAGCCATGAGCCAGAGACGTGAATTTCTTTTCGTCAATTCTAGCTTCTACAGTGTGAAATTCGTACAGTCCTTGAATGGCTGTAACTGCTTGATTGACCGTGCGCGGACTGCGTTTAGATACTACTTCTCTTACAGATTCAGAGATAACTTCAACTTCGCCACCAAGGAGATACCAGTTAACAAAATCAGCTAGCTCGTTTAAGCCAACATCTTGCCAGTTAAGGGATTTGTCTTCTAGCCAGTGCCAAAAATCTACTAGCCGATGAATGTACGTGGAAACTGTATTAGCTGCTAGCTGTCGTCTTCTACAGTAGTTGATGTAGCGTTGAATCGGCTCTACTGGTAAGCAAGTTCGGCAATCGAATACACAACTGTATCTTTCTCCTGTTTGAGGGTCAATTGCCTTCTGTATTACAATCATTTCTACTTCATGTAACTGAAAGTAGAATCACTATACTATGTCATTCAGTACGGTTGTTGTTGTTTTTTCCTTATTAAAGAATAGGTTTCTTTTGTTGTTATAAGAAGATGAATACCTAGACTATTAAAAGTCGGTTGCTTCCGATTCGTAAAAGCTTACATTCCTGAAATTAGTGAGACAAAAAAAGCACTACTCGATTAAATCGTCGATCGCTACTTTCGGGATCGCAAGTCGTAATTTTTTATTAAAATTGTGCCTACCCAGCTAATCTTGGTTTTAAAAAGTTGTGCTTTAATCTCAATTGTATCAATAACCTTTGTCTTCAAAAACTTTAATTATCTTCGCCGTGACCATCAATAGGTCGATCATTGAGTGGAGGACTTTTAGGTTGGGTAATACGAGTAGCAACTGCCCTTAAAAGTTCGCTTATATCGATGTCAGAAGTAGAATGTATCTGAATAACTACATCAGAAGTAGTCACGTTAGAGCCACCCATTACTACCATTAGTCCCGATTGTCCTAACAACTTTTGCATCAGTTCGGCTTTCTCTTTTGCCGATAACTGAGAGATCAGCGAATCTATTTCATCTGCATTGTTCACTTGTAAAAATTCCTTTACGTTCGTGGAAGAGGTATCCATTGTTGCAGCATTAATATTACCTGTCATCTGTAGTTACACCTATAAGTTTCACAAACTATCAGCTAGGCATTCGCCAGCAAAAATAAGCCTTAGCTTTGAATCACTAAGGGAAACAGATTATTTGCCTTCTTTCACCCGTTGTTCATACTCTCACTTTTAGGTATGCTAGGCAACATATTTTGTCGCTCGAGCTTAAGAAGCGTTTAAAACGTTTACTAAAGAGCGATTATTTGTTTTGTTTTTTGGTGACTTGGGCTTATCCAAAGTATCGGCGATCGCTACTAGCAATTGAGAGATTTCAGCAGGCTTCATTGTTTCGAGCTGACTGAGATTCATGGCTGAAGAACCCAATCGAACTGATTTTGGGTCTAGATCGGCTAAAAAGAAAGAAAACACCTGTTTGGCTCTTGGATCGATGTAAGTAGCGGCATCGATCAGATCGTTAATAGCTCTACTCGTTAAGTCACTACCTTTGCCTTCAAGGAATAACCCATTTCTAAATTGAGAAATGCGAGAACTGGACACACCTGAAGCTTCCGCTAACTCTTTAGCAGACATTCGACAATACTTGATGGTTTCATCCAGGGCTTGATGGAGTAGCATTAACTTTTATTACAGTTTACTTAATTAATGGTAAAAGATTAATTTACGAGTGGTAAATTGTAGATGGTTCGATAAGCGAGTAATTAATTATATTTTCCTTATCATAACATTTGCTTCCTCGACAAATCCATAACACTTGGTTTAGCTTAACAGTGCAAAATAGAATGTCAAAAAAAATAGACCCGAATTGCAGCAACAAATCGGGTGAGTAGATGAAACCCCTTAAATCAGAGATTGTCATCAAATCAATCATTTACAATTAATTACCTAAATTATGACACAGAATAATTTTTACGCTACCAATACATCAAAACTTTGTGTTCTTAAAGAGACTAATTTTTGGCTAAAACTAGATGGGTTTAACGTGCCGAGGCTAGTGAAGACAATTGGAAAGATATCTTCTACTAAGACCACTAACCTTTATTAAATTTAAAAAATATTGAGAGAAGTCTCTTCAGATTAGACTCACCGAAGAGAACATCTACACTCAACTTCACCCTTAATGTTTATACCTGGCAGTATAAACAGGAGTGAAAAACGTATGTTGCCATACGCAGATTACAAATATCTGGTTGGACACCTGGATAGTTTTGTATCTTTATGTGTAAATGATCCTAGCAGTTATAAGGCTAATCTGACAAGGGGCTTTCTCTCAAAAGAGAGATTATGCCAACTGTAAAACCACCAAAAAACAATCGCCATCATTCCAGGCTGTTACCAGTCTCGCCTATTGTTACCAAACTTTTAAAATTCTTCAGTCATCACTGGGATTTCATTCTCAAAAGAGAAGGAGAAAGCTGGTACACCGAGAATAGATATATCTTAAATCCCCGAAATTTTGAGAACTACTGGCAAGATCCCAAAATAAGCTTGGGCTTGCGTTTCGGCGGACAAACCAAATTTGGCTGTCTGGATTTGGATAAAAACAGTAACAATAATCCTTTAGTTAACCCCAAGCGTTATCGTAGGCTGCTCAAAGTTCTAAATAAAATCGGCATCAAGCGAACTATCTTAATTCGCTCTAGCGGTAATAAAGGGGTACACTTATTTTTCTTCTTGCCCCTAGGGATAAATAGCTTTAATCTTGCCTGTGCGTTGTTTAAAGTTTTAAGCGAACACTGTTTTGAAATAAAGGCTGGGCAACTAGAAATATTTCCCAACACTAAAAGATATAAGAAAAAAGGCGACGGGTTTTCGCTGTTTAATGGCTTGCGAGTACCTATGCAGCCAGGATCGGGAGCAACTCTACTAGATCCTAAAACCTTTGAACCACTTCCAGGAGGGGCAGAGGAATTTGTCGAGCTGATGAATAGCTCTTGCGCTCGCCAAGATTTTAAGCTATTAAAAGAATGCTGCAATACGGCTCGCGATTGGTACTGTAATTTTGCCCTTAATAAACAAGGTCGCGCTCAATGGCAAAAAGATATCGAGTACAGCTTGAGGTTTGGATTTACTGGCTCTGGACAAACTAACGATATCCTCAAGAATTTGGCTAACTTAGGTAGAGTATTCTACGGCTCTGATACTATTCCAAATTTGGCTAAATTTATTCGCGAGCGGGTTGTAGACCTACCAGGGTATCAAGACCACTGCGGTCATCAAGATGAAATTGAAAAACGCGCTTTTGAGTGGGCAACTTCAGCGATTAACTATTGGAGTATCTGGGCAAGTTGTCCCCAAAGAAAGCAAAACTTTACCGAACTATGGGTAGAGCAAGAGCAACTGTCGGGGGTTGAGCCAAAAGTAAAAGCTGCGCATAGAGGCAGATGGGGATGGGTTAACCAAAAGCGCAGCGATGAAACCATGTCTAGATTAAAAACTATTTTGACCGATTATCCCCTAGATATCATGCATAAAAGAGTGCTTAAACGCATGAATTTTATCAATGAAAAGTGCCAAGTGATGTTTGGCACTAAGTTTAGTCGCAACACCCTTAATAAGCCAGAATATCGCGACCTCTGGCATCCCAAATATACTCAAGAGGCGATAGCTCAAAAAGAGCCAGGTTTTAGCTTTAAATTAGCAATGGGTTGCTTGAGTGCGATCGCTCAAAAAATATTCGTTACAATTGAGCTACTTATAAGTTCTAGAAGGCGTAATACAGAAAAAAGACAGCCTCAAAAAGAGACTAGACAGTTTATTCAAAAAGCGATCGCACCGCAAGTTTGTAGTACGCTTCAAAACGAATCTAGTAAAATCCCTGTAATTCAGGCTACGCAAAAGTTTCCTCAAAGCGATCGCACATTTATGAAGTGTTGTGTAGGGCTTACTCCATATTTAGTGTACCGAGTATTTATACTCAACCTGAAGTTAATCGAGCAAGAGATAAAACAAAAGCTAGGAAACTTGTTTATTAGTGAAACTAAAACTTCAGAGACGAAGTTCAAAGAAATTCGTAAAGCAAAGAGAAAGAATAGTTATTTTTATCATGGAATAGAGCTTAGTTCTCGTTCGGCGTTTAATTGTCGCAGTGATGAGCTAATAAATCTTAAACCAGGGGCGAGGGTGAAAATTCTAGCCAATTATCATTCATCGTCTTTGAGGGATGATAATTGGCAAATCATGGTTTACGTCAAGCAAGTAGATATTGAAACAGAAGAAAAATATTTAGTTGCTCTAGACAGTCTAATTTGCGCATCAAGTACCGATTCTTACGTTAAAGCAGTGCTTCCTCAAATTAAAGGTTTAGTTGGTGCTTTAGGTTTAACCAAGAAAGATTACTTGCAATATATCGAACAGCTCTATGGCGTAAAAAGAACTAGACAACTATGCGCTACACAAATATTTGAAGTAGTTACCCATTTTCAAAATCTGTTCTACAGTGTGTTTAACAAATCGGTAACAGTTTAAAACCGATCTTCATTATTCGTTTCTAAATCTAAATATGAGTACTAAAGAATGTGATTTAGATAAAGCATGACGTACCTGCTGGATAAAAATGTTTGGGGTTTGGGCTAGATATCTTAATGGGCGATCGCTCCCAATTAGTAACTCATAATATATAGGAGTTTAAAAGAAACAAATTTCTTTCTTGACTGCTTACGCAGAATATTCAGCAAAGAAGTAAATTTGGGGGTTTTATGCAACCAAGCACTCATCAACAACAAGTTATTGACTGGTTACAAGCTGATTCGGATGTAAGAGATGCTGTGGTCAATTCTGTAGCGGGTTCGGGTAAAAGTACGCTACTCAAGCTGGCTGCTGATGCGATTTCGACGAGTAACGTAAAAATTCAAGACTGTTTGGTTTTGGTTTTTAATAAAAAAAATAAGACTGCTTTAGTTAAAAAGCTTGACTCTCGTTGGCAATACTCGATCTCTACCGTTCATAGCGCGGGGTATCAGGTGTTAAAAAAGTATCTTGGGGTCAAACGATTAGAGGTAGAAGAATCCAAATATCGCCATCTAGCTAAAAGCTTGGACTGGTTTAACGGCAGCGACCCTAAGCAGGCTAAGATAGTTAGTCTGAGCAGTTTTCTCAAACTATTTGAATTCGTTCGGCTAACTTTATCTCCTCTAACCCCCCAAGCTTTGTTTGGGTTAATTAGTCACTACGCTTTAGACATTGACAAACAACATTTAGCCCAAATTAGTCAAAGAATTGACTATTTATTTAGAGTGGGAATGGATGCTGCTGCAACCGAAGCTGTGATCGACCATACTGATATGCTTTGGCTGCCTGTAGTCTGGCAAGTTAACCAAATGCCAGGGTTTAAATTCGCCCAAAGGGTAATGGTTGATGAGGCTCAGGATATGAGTCGTTTACAGCTCGAATTTGTTTTGTCTTTGGCTCACGAAAGAGCCAAAATGCTATTTGTCGGCGATCCGGCTCAATCGATTAATGGATTTTGTGGGGCGGATACCGATAGCTTTAGAAATATTCAAATTAGACTTCAGGCTCAAAAGTTCACTCTGCCAGTGTGCTATCGATGTCCTAAGACTCATATTAAATTGATTAACAAGCTCTATCCTGAAATTCCCATCGTACCTAGAGACAATGCTCCTCCAGGAAGTATTAACGTGATTAAGGAAGTGGAACTGTGGGATGAGACAAAAGATAGTCGAATTACGCCTGGGGACTTAGTGATTGCCAGATGCAGCAGTAGTTTAGTAGATCTTCATTTGAAGATGATTATTAGAGGTATTCCCAGTAATTTAGTCGGTAGCTCTCTACAACAGGATCTATTGAATCTTTTAGAAGATATTGCCGAGCAGACGGGATTTGAATTTCAAAAGTTGGCTGAGTTTTCCCAGAGTTATTTGAAATTCAAACAGTCTATTTACGAACAGAATGATAACGGGGCGATTTTACTGCTACAGCTAAAAGACCAAATCAAAGCAATCGAGGCGATTTATAATCATTTTCAGAGTAAGTCCTTGGCAGAATTATCCTCAAATATTAAACAGTTGTTTGGCTCGGAAGATGATGAGGCAGTTTTGTTATCTACCGTTCATCGAGCTAAAGGCATGGAAAGCGAAAGAGTATATATAGCCGAACCTTTAACCCTACCTTTACTATGGGAAGGTCAAAAAGAATGGCAAGAACAACAAGAGCAGAATCTACTTTACGTTGCCCTCTCTCGCAGTACCAAGGATTTGTTTTTGATTGGAGATGCTTTTTGGTATGACCAGAAAACTGGTTCGATTATCGATAAACATGAGTCTGATTTGACCTCTGTTGTGGGTTCTAGTGTTACTGAACTAGTGAAGCTAGCATCCTCAGAAGAACTGGAACAATATATCAAGACAATTAGATCTGAGCAGGGTAAAAGAATTAGTCAGAGGTTTCAAAGGTTAGTTTAAGTGCTGCAAATCATTGGCTTGTCCCTAGCGGGAGTGTTAGGGGAAGTTTTTGTGTAATTAAATAAAAAATGAACGACTCAAAAAAGACAGGAGTTGAAATTGAACGTGGGAGACGGCGAACCTGCGTCGCCGAGTCCAACCACGTTGTTGTCAATCTGTCTGAGCTTTATCGCGATCTGGGTTGGGGAATGCCAGTCACCCCAAAACTCAGAACTTTATTGAGACAAATAAGTATGGGAATTGATGTTCAGAAAATAGTTGAAAATAATCCTTATCTTGCCAGATTAATGACCGAATGCCAGTTACTTTTTCCCGAAGTGTTTAACAAAAAGTTGAATCAGCATTGGGATTATCAGGTTGCTTGGCAATTTGAGGGAGGGTGGCTCGAATCTTTACTGGATTTAGTAGCAATGCAAGATCACAATATGTTGATAATAGACTGGTCTGGTCTAGAAGTTAATGCGATCGCTACAGCCCAGGCTTATATTTTATGCCAACAGTTAAAGTTGCCGCCGAATAAGATTTCAATTATCAGTCTTCTGACAAATGATCTCAAAGCAGATCATCGTATTTGCTTTAGCAGAAGAAGAATTTTTACCAACGATTTAGTTGTTTGCGAACAAGAATTAGGAGAACGATTGGATCTGCTGCATCAGGGCAAAGATCTAAGATTGGTATTGCCAGAAAAAGAGTCAGAAACGGAATTTAGCCTTCTGACGGAAATCGAGGCTATTCCAGAAATAGTAATTGATTAAACCGCTTTGCGGCAAGCTCTTAGTCGTTAGCTTTTAGCTTAATTAAAACTAGATTTAAACTACTTTTAATTGGAGACTCTTCATCACTCCCGCTCTGAGAAGAAAGTAAGGACTTGTAAGCTTTACACTCGCTTCGCGACCGAAGGACGTCCTTTAGGGCATCGTCCGCAACTATTTGAACCCAAGCTTTACTAAAAGCTAAAAGCTAAAAGCTATTGTTAAACCTCAATACCCTTGCGGGTTAGCCATCGAGCAAGAATTTTGATGATTCATGGAACAATTACCTATCTCATATCAACTATATTCGAGTAACAATCAAGGGCAAAATCCTCAACAATACGAGGTGAGCGATCGAGCTGTACCTCCAGTTGACCAATTAAATCAGTACTCAACTCAAGGACGTGTACCTTTGCTACAGCAGCAAGCTCAGATGGGTTTGGCTACTGTAGATACTCAAACTTATTTTCACGCCTACCAAAGTTTGCTGGCTCAGTTTAAGGGAAATGTAGACTGTCGAGTAATTCCAAGCAAGAAGAATGGAGATACGTTTACTTTAACTAAAGCAGGCGCAGAAAGGATTTGTCGCTTCTTTGGTCTGAACTATCAGCTGTTTGTCCTTCCTTCTATTAAACTAGATTTTGCCAATAATATCTTTTATTATGCTCACGAATGCCAATTAAGTTATCAGGGAAAAGTAGTGGGTAATGGGTTTGGTAACTGCAACAACAGAGAAACCAAGTACAACAAATCTTATTCTCCCGATATTCTCAATACTCTAGATAAGATGTCTCAAAAAAGAGCCTTCATTAGTGCTGTGTTATTTACTACGGGCGGAAGCAGGTTTTTTGGACAAAAAGTAGACGATCTCTAGCTGGTAGAAATCCGATGTTAGCGAGGAAGATTATCACAAATGAGAAGCTGGGGCTGAAGTAGGATAAACCAGAACATACTCAGTATGTGGTGATTATGCCCGTGATTATTGCCATGCTGTTTTCTTTTGCCGTAGTTAGGTTTAATAAATTAGCTCGAACAAATGCAATAGAAACACCTTACTCTGACCCCTATTATTTATTGGGGCGCATATAAATTGACTGGTAAGATGTAGTTAACTTCTTACCTAAAAATTCTACAAAAAATTAATATTTTGTTATAGATCGATTAATGATTCTAAAAACTAGGGCTAGATTCACTCTGAAAAAACTGGAATCATTAATGACAGCTTCATGAGCGAATACATTGCGGAAAGTTTAAAGCGAGAAATTCGTAGTCACTTTGCAGATTGTTGTGCTTATTGCCATACTGCTCATGCACTGATGCCTGTTACCTTTGAATGCGAACATATTATTCCTCGTTCGGCTGGGGGCAAAACAGTTTTTGAAAATCTGTGCTTGGCTTGCCCAATGTGCAATCGCTACAAATCCAATCGTCAACTCGTACCAGATCCTCAAACTGAAGAGAAAGTGCTTTTATCAAAAGCTTTAAGCTGTAAGCCTTTTGATTGACTACCTGCGCAGTAATGCTAATCGCCTTTCACTACCTTTTCTGATTAGCTTATAGCTTACGGCTTATAGGTGGAGCGAAGCGACTTTATTCTTCATTCAGATCGCTACAGGTAAGCCTTAAATGCTGATTTTGTTTGAGATTAAAAGCTTTAACAGATTCGAGATAGGTGTCTCGAATATGGTTATCAGCCATTATTTGCGATTCACGTTGAGTCCAGGTTTTAACCTTCCATTCTTGAGGGGTCAATGGCTCAATATTAATTGAATTAGGAGGTGTAATTTTTGTGTCTCGATCCAAAAACTGGTTAAGCACTCTAGCTATATGCAAACAGCAATAGTCAGGGTGCTTAGCTATTTGATATTCGGCAAAGCGAATCACGATATAGCCGAGTTTGAGAAAGAATTTGTCCCGATAGATGTATTTTGGATCTTCAACTAGATGAATTGGTAAAGATCCTTTAAATGAATAAGGCTCGTCAATTTCTAAGTCTACAGCGAGTTTGAGGTCGTCATTAATTAAGATAAAATCAGCTGTGGGAGTATAGCCTTGCTCGTCTTCAAACTGGCAATGTTCAATTATGCGCCAGGGATAAGAAAACCACTTATTGAGATAATTTAAAAAATAAGCTTCGGAAAATCCTTTTTCGGCATTATTATTAATCTTAAAATCGTAAATACTGTCTCTTTTGTTTAGGGTGTTCAACAACAAAATAGTCTTGCTTTTAGAATTATTTGTATTATTTTTTGATTGCTTAATGAAATATTTTCTAGATGTTATTTCTCTATTAATTTGTCGCAAGTCATTCTTTAAATTTTGTTCATAAATTTGCAAGCTAAAATAGCTTAAGAAAAATAAGATGTTCAAGATAAAAAGATATATCCCAAGTCTATGGCTAAATACTAATGAAATAGTGATTGAGAAAAGAAAAATAATGACACCAATGCTACCAAAGTAGAACTGAATTAGTTTAAGTTTTCCGTAGTAGTGTATTTTGGGAATACAAATAGATATTGGTTGTAGACAAAATGTAGGGTTATTTTTTAGCTGAGGTTTTTTGAATCGATCGAGAATTTTAGTTAAACATTTTGGGTAGAATGTCATGGGATAGTATTCTCGATGCTGTTCGACTATCAATTCTTCCATATTAAGTAGGCTGTCGCCTTTTAATTTATAACCACTAATAAAAAGATAACTCTAGAAAATGTCAATGTCTAGTTGCGAAGATACAGGAGCTAAAAACACTTATGACTCAAAAAAATCTAAGTCTTTCTGAATCTTTAAAAGACTGTAAGTATCCTTTGAAAATTGTTTTTACTATTGACCAACAGGAAAATATTCACTGTTTGACTGTAAGTTACTCAGAGTCTTTTCCTGCTATAGCTAGATATGAAGAAGTTCCTAGTGATTTAACTCAGGCGGTATTAGATTTACTGCCTGAATTTGATATTTCCCACAAGAATAAGGAATTGTCTAAGCGAAATCTAAGAAATAATGGTGAACGCAAAGTTAAGCCAATTGAAAATACCAGTGGTACAAAAAAACAAACTAAGAAGACCCCTAAGAAAGTTAAATTTGCTAAGAGCTTGATTTGAAAATGACTAATAAAAATGACAGCGTTAAAACTCAACCCAATACAGTAACGATCGAATATGAAGGACAGAAATATTCTGTCGAGAAGAGTAAGCTTGAAGGATTAGAAGATCGACAAATCTTAGACTTGCTCTCTGTTGGTTTTCCAGGGATGGCTAACAGCAAATTAGAGCGATTAGAAGATGGTTCGATTAAAATCATCAAGCGAGTCGGGACAAAAGGTAGTAATCAAACGGACATCTCACGGTGGCGAACCGAGTTCGCCACCCGTGTCCTCCTATTAGAGTTGCTACGCGATTTTCCCGAAGATGAGTTGCCAATTAGGATTGAGAGTCTAAATACTAAGTTAACTGAAGAATTGACCGTAAGTGAGTGGTCAGAAATTTATGAAACTCTAGACTTCGATCAGGTTCAATTGATTTGTGAACAGCGAAAGAATCAGATTAGTGCAGCGATTAGACGTTTGTATTTTTGCAAGACTAATTTCGTGCCTTTAATATGAATAGTCTTTTAGCAAAATCTAAACAGATATCCCATAGATTTAGGGGAATTAAAGGTACTAAATACCTCTTTCCTGAAGAATATGCTCAATTAAGCCCAAATTTGATTTTAAATGATGATGCGTTAGAAATAATAGATCGTCGTTTAATCGAGCTGTTAAATGAGCATTGCTTCCCCTGTTTCGATCCCGATGACGATTACCAATTACAAAAACGGGAACGACCCTATTTGGGATTGGAGAAAATTGCCATTATGCCTGCTCCCTATAGTGACTACGATTGCTACTACGGGGGCATCGGCTCAAGCTGGTTATATGTTCACATGACTATTGACGAGTATCTGGGCAGTTTGGGTTATGACGAGTCCATCGTCGATTTTGTCGAACGAACCTTAGACGATTTTATAGGTCATCCCCTGTCAATTTTGCCTGATGTCTTACGGTATGTCTTAGCCGTAACCAATAATATATGGCTTGATAATCACTTTGAGTCAGATAACGAATACGAACTTATTGAACTTGAGGTAATTACCTTAGAAGAACATTATCGAGAAGCTTTGGGGTTAATGAGGCAGCTAGAATTATTCGATCGCTGGTTTGAAGATAATTGCGCTGTCGCCCAAAAGGTAATAGACGTTATTTTTCGTAAAGCTCTTGCCGATGATTCCGCAACTAATTAAACAGGCTCAAGCGCTGCTAATTTTTCTTCAGGATTCAGCAGTATTTACTACTTCTGAAGATGGTCATACTTATATAAAGCAAATCGATTTTACCAATTTAATTGAAATCTTAGGGCAAAAAGATTTTCAGTCAGACTGGTATTTGCAGCCAAACGTAGCTTTGCATAAAGTATGTCAATACAACGGACAAATACTGACTGTAAGTTCGGTATTGCCAAATCAATATTTGCTGAGGTTTGACAATTTTAGCTTGAACGTTCCTTTGCCTGGGGCTGTAATCGTTCATAGACAGTCTCGCTTGTGGCTTTTTGCATATAAAGGACAGTTGAGCTTAAATTCTCAGCTATATCAATTTCCTTTGCCCAATATTAATTCTGATGGACAGGTATGTTGGGGGAATGTTTCGTCCCCCAATAAAGATACGGATACGATGTGGGCTAACTTTATTTCATCTAAATTTAACTATGACTTGAGTGGGGGAAAGTCACTATCTCACCCCAATTCAATCGTCGGCAAATTAATAGACATTTCTCAAAGTTTAGTCACTGTCTATCCCGAACAAGATTTAGTTCCTAATGGCTGGAGTTTAACCAAAATTCTCCAGCTCATAAACAAATAATTGAATAATAATGATGCTGTTAAGTCATTCAGTAGCAGGCAATTTAACAAGTAATAATTTGCCCACAGGTTTTACCTGGGCAGGTAATGGTATCTTTCGTTCTGTAACCAGACAAGAATTTAAAGCGGTAGTGTGTCACCGTGAAGTTCACACTCCAGGTCTACCGGAGTTTAAGCAAGAGTTTAAGCTATTAGTTCCTCCCGTACCCCAGACAAAGGTAAAGGCTATTATCAAGCAGATTCAACAAGAACCAGACTTAGAACAGCTATTTTATCTTTACTGGCGAGGCGATCGCTGGGAAGTTCTTTACCCCGAACAAGAATGTACTCCTAGTACCTGTATTGCTGGCGATCGCTTCCCTGAACCTGCTGTGATTGAAATTCACTCCCACGGTGCTGCACGAGCGTTCTTCTCTGGTACTGACGATCTAGAAGAGGATGGTTGCCGAATTAGTACAGTGATTGGCAAAAGCAATGACCAACTGGAGATTGTCAGCCGAGTCTGTATTCACGGACTATTTTTGCCTATTTCATCCAACCTAATTTACGAAAATATTAGTTTGTACTGTAATCATGTCCTCCCTTTCTAATCCGTTACAGCTAAATTTCAGCGATCTGTCGATTCTCAATGCCAAGCCCATCTATTTTGGTTTTTCCCACATACAAATTTATGTAGTGGGCTGTGGTGGAACTGGTAGCTTTCTAATTCCGCACCTATGTCGTATTGCTAACTTTCTCAATGAGACTGGCAGACAAATAGATTTGACCCTGATTGACTTCGATCGCGTTGAAGAAAAGAATTTGTATCGACAAAACTTTTGCCTGGCAGAATTGGGCTACAACAAGGCGCAGGTGTTGGCAATGCGCTATAAAACTATGTTCCCAAAATTAGCTATTACAGCAATGTCAGATTCTATAGACGCGATTGAACTTACTACCTACAAGCCGAGTTTGATAGTTGGCTGTGTTGATAATGCTCAAGCTAGGGCAAGTATAGAAGAATTAATGATTCAGCACGCATCTATGTTCGCTCATGGCGTAACCAAAAAGCCTTGCTGGTGGCTTGACTGTGGTAATAGCTATACCCACGGGCAGGTTGCGATCGGCAACTGGTACTCTACTGAACTTGACGACTATGTTTTAGAACCTGCTACCTGTATTAAATTGCCCCTGCCTACGATTCAATATCCCGAACTATTGCAAGTAGATGAGGATGAGAATATTTCATGCGCCGAGCAAGCTTTACTTAACGGTCAAAGCCTCAATATCAATTCTCAAATGGCGATTGTAGCAGGGGAAATGGTTCACCAACTGCTTAATTCTCAACTCAAGAGGATGCAGGTAGAGGTAGATATTTTTCGGGGTTCAATGACTTCGACTTGGATTAGTCAAGAAAACATCGATCGCCTTGTTCAAAAAGCCGAACCGATCTAGGCAGAAAGTGATGAAAAACAAGATCTATACTTAAACTATAACCAATTTGGAAATTAGCAATTATTGTGGCTAATAAGAAAGAACAATTAAACGGCAAATTAGATAATCTATCTTTCCTATGGAAAAGAATAGATGAATTGGGTATAGACGAAGAGCAACTTACTGTGGAAGAAATTACCATAATGGTAAAAGAAGTGAGACATCGTAAAAATTAGGGATGAAAGTCTTACTAGATAAGAATATTTGGATTTCTGGTTTATAAAGATTATGATCTGGGTAGTGGGATATAATGGGGACAATGCTTGTTAGCTCTAAACTTGGAACTCATGCAAATCACGCTCAACCTTGATGAAGCTCTGCATCTTACAAATCTCATACCAATTTAAATGGTATCCAAGGCAGATAGGGCATCCAAAATGAAGGAATAACCCGTGATAGAAGCAATCACTTCTGGTGTCAAATCACGTATAAGTTGATCGACTTTGGTTTGCAGTTGAGCCAAAGTCTTGAACGAAGTCCACTTTAAATCCGCTTTTATGTGTTCCCACAATCGCTCAATTGGATTCAACTCAGGACAGTAAGGTGGTTGAAACAATAAAATAATATTTTCTGGCAGAATCAAATCTTTGCCCTTGTGAAAACGCCCATTATCGACTTGAAGAATGTTGAGACTATCAGGATAAGTCTGAGAAAACTCATCCAAAAATCTTTGATAGCACTGGGTATCAACATGAGAAAATTGCAGCCAAAAAGATTCTCCACTTCGAGGTTCAACGGCACCGTAGAGCCAGAATGCTTTGAATAACCACTGCCATTGCCCAATTGGTTTGACACCAATAGCCGTAATCAATCGCCCGACAATGGTATGAAGCCCAAAGCGACTCTCATCTTGGACAAAGTAGCGAATCGGGCGCTCATCCTGCTTTACTTGGCGATCATACTGACTTAGCAACTTGAGGTCGTCTGCAAGGTTTTTTTAAAAGCCGATCTCTTCTCGCTATCTTGCTTACAATTTTGAGGACGAGCAACCTTCAGTTTAGCTTTGAGTCGATAGCGAGTCATTTGATAGACTGCATGATACTCCGCCTTGATCCCCAAAGTTTCCGCTAACCACTGTTGCACCTCTCCATAACTTTGAAATCCACGATTCTCTGTTAAACGCTTCGCCAGAGTTTTTTCTGCCCATTCAGGAATTACTCGTACTCCCCCAGATGATGTCTTGATTGCCAACATTGCCTCTACTCCACCTTTTCGGTACATCGACAACCAACTTTGCAATGTGTTTCGATGCTTCGCGATCGCCTTGGCAATTGCGCTAATACTTGGTGCCTTTTCTTGTTTCAACCAGTAGAGAACTTGCAATCTTTCCTTCGCTCTCGGTGATTTGACTTGACGTAACTGTTCCGCCAGCTCATCCAAACTTTCCTTGATTTCAATTGATGTTACACCAACCATCTATGTAAATTACTAAACAACTCCCTTTTAGTTTAGTTCATCTGCCCTTTGTTCAATTTAAATTGGTATCACCACGCAGCTTTAGGTTGTGTTGACGAAGGAAACTCAACAACTTCGCTCTTGCTCACCTCCCTTTGATCGCCCTCTCCATAACTCAGGGTAAAATGAAGAAGCAATGTTGAAACCGAGGGCAATCCCATGACTGTTCGCCAACGACGTTATAGCAAAGAAGAATTAGCTCGACGGGGGCAAGAATTCTATGAGTCTGGTATTCGGCAGCAAGTCGAAATCGGCAACGAGGGCAAAATTGTGGCGATCGATATCGAAACTGGAGATTTTGAGGTTGATGAAAATGTAGTTCCCGCAACCAATCGACTGTTTGAGCGACATCCCGATGCCCAACCCTGGGTGCTTCGGATCGGACACCGCACTGTCGATCATTTTGGAGCGCGAAGTCTGAAGAAAAATCCATGATGCAAGGAGTAGTAAATTCACGGCGTGAAGCAACGCTGACTGTTGTTGTAGGTAACTCGAATCAGCAACTGCAAGCAATTAAAACAGTGATTGATACAGGATTCACTGGGTTTCTGTCTTTACCCTCTACAATTATTGCCGCCCTGAATTTACCTTGGAGTGCATCTGACATTGTTACATTGGGAGATGGAAGCGAAACTCTGTTTGATTTGTACACTGCGGTTGTGATTTGGGATGGGCAGTACCGCGACATTTATATTGCAGAATCAGAAACAGAACCTCTGCTCGGAATGGCGATGCTCTATGGTTATCGATTGCAGGTTGAAGCTATTGAGGGTGATATCGTCAAAATCGAAGCTTTGTGATCGTTGCTGAAAGCGATCGGTGTGGCACGGTCTAACAACGCAGTGGAGCGACGGTACAAATTCAGAAATTAAAAAAGCCGACGGAAGGATGTCATCAACATGCTCGGATGACAGCTAAAAATAAAGATTATGACAAAGGAACTGCTTAATTTAACTATTCCTCACTCACTACCATTACTAGAATCTCTTTGTTGGAATATTGCCAATCCCTATAATCTTTCTTTAAAGGAAATGTTGTCTATCTATGAAACTAGATGGAGGTTTAGGGGGTTACTTGGCAGAGCAACTAAAGCCGAGTTAAATTTTGTTCACCTACTGGCTCAAGCGTACAATCGCCCATCCCTACTACCAGAACAAATGGAAATAGACAAACAGCATTTCTACCAGAAGGTTCGAGGAATTATTAACAATCTCGATCCAGAGATTTTAATTGAATACCAAGCTTATTTTGGCGGTGGCACGATGTTAAGCTTGGAGCGAGATTGCTACCGTCTTAGTTACGACTTAGATTTTCTCTGCAATTTAGACTCTTTTAATCGGTTGAGACGGTGGGTTGATGAGGGACGAGTAAAGGAACTACTCAAGAGCGATCGCCTGAGCATTGGCGAAATTAAAAAGGATCTTTATGGCATCAGAATGCCTCTAATTTTAGATCGAGAATTACCTCCAATTAAATTAGAGTTCATTGCCGAAAATCGCTTTGAACTCAATCCTTGTGAGATTGGAGAATTAGGACTTCCCTTGCTCAATTTAACCGATCGCTTTACTAGCAAACTACTAGCTAATGCCGATCGCTATATGGATTCTTCTACTCACGCCAGGGATTTGATCGACCTGACAATACTACGCTTATCTAGACCAATTCCCACCGAATCAATCTTGGCAGCAGAAGCCAACTATCGAGTAAGACAACCTTTAAGAGAAGCGATCGTCAATTTTCAAAACAAGCCAGAATGGAGAGCTAGTTGCTATGAGGCTTTAAGTGTTGACAATCCAGTTAGGATAATTGATGGTTTGGATGAGTTGGCAACAGATTTCGAGCTGGAAGCGACCGAAAGAAGCTTTCGAGAAACTGATTTTAGTTATTTAGAAACCAAGCAAGAAGAAGATCCCATAATTTGAGCAGGGTGGCAAAATTCTCGTGTTAGAGAAGACAAAACTAGATGCGATCGCTACTCTGGACTCAAGTAATTATAATTTTACTTAATCTAGTTAACGAAGCTTTTTTCGGTTTTGTAAGATTAATGTTTGAGACGAATGACATCATTGACTCGTCCCTTGCAGTTTTTTAGAAGATTTTGACCTGGAATGATATCCAGAAAGTTTATTGATATCATTCAATATGGGGTAGATATACCGAAAGTTTCTGTTTTTGATCCCATATAGGGTTAATATCCAGAAAGTTTCCGCATAATAAATAGTTAGGCAGCTTGATTTATCAGTCTTGGCAGAGGTTCAAAAGATGTCTGTAGATGTTCCAGATTAAGTTTAGTTTTTACGTATAGGAGCGCGATACGGTTGATGGGAAGGGTTATACTGCCTTGATGATTAAGATCAATTGATGTCCAGCATGAGGAAAGCTGACCGTCTTTTTCAACTGGTGAATCTCATCAGATCCCACCAACCCATTACAGCAGGACAACTCGCTGAACGAGTTGGTGTTTCTGTGCGTACGATTTATCGATATATTGATGATCTTTCGGTGAGTGGTATTCCAATCTACGGTGAGCCTGGTGTCGGTTATGCTCTGGATAAAGATTTTGAGTTACCGCCGCTCACTCTAACTCATGATGAGATTGCCGCTCTACTGTTGGGGATTGAAATGTTGTCGCGATCGACTGGGACTGATTTGGAGGCAGCAGCAAAAACGCTTCTCAGCAAAGTTGGAGCAGTGTTGCCACCACGCAGTGTTGATCCAACTCGCGCATCTATTCGAGCGTTAGGTAATCTTTTGAATGACCAAAGCTTAAGATATTGGAATGCTCTTTATCGAGCTATTCAACAGCAACAAGCCGTCAGAATCGAGTACTTGAGCTTGGATGAGCAACTATCTCAGAGAACTATCTTCCCGTTGGGACTATTCTATTGGGGCAGTAAATGGACGGTTGGAACATGGTGTACGCTTAGAGAGACGTACCGAGATTTCCGCATTGATCGCATTCAAGCTCTTGATTTCGCTTCAGATTTTGAATTTCCAAGTCAAGAAATCAATCTTGATACCTACACAGAATTTCAACTTGAGAGAATGAAATTATCTGGATTCCAGCCACTGACATAACGTTGTCAGGAGCAGAGTTCTATGTTGGATAACATTCAAGAACTTGTGATGGAGTCAATTTTGCTATGTTTGAGATGTTTCCTAACTTTTGGACTCCTGTATTGCCTGTCGCTGAAATCGGAACAGTTCCTATTGCAGTTGAATTAGCAGGCGAATCACTCGTTCTATTTCGGAGTTCGTCTGATCAGTTTGCAGCGTTTCTAGATCGCTGTCCTCATCGCGGTGCGCCGCTTTCTCAGGGACAAGTGACAGCCGACGGTTGCCTTGAATGTCCCTATCATGGCTGGCAATTTGCCTCAAATGGTGCTTGTGTTCAGGTTCCCTTCAACTCACTTAACCCAAATCACCTTTCAAAACTGTCGATCGGGAGCTTTCCGGTCAGAGTGATTGCAGGGATGCTCTGGATTTTTACAGGAACAGAAAATGTGCCAGAACCAGAGTTGCCGTCAAGTTTGTTAGAGTCCGAGGATCGCTATGTAATTCACCATGAGATCTGGAATGCTCATTGGACACAGGCGGTTGACATTTCGCTGGATTATCTGCATCTCCCTTTTGTTCATCGAAATTCATTTGGTGGCGAGCTAAATGACGCAGCACACAAAGATGCGATCGCCCAAATCAGCGTTACTTCAACGACAAATGGGATGACGGTTACTAATCGGCTCAATACCTTATCTTCTGGAACTGAAATTGACTGGCATCAGCCGAATAATATCGTTCTAAATCTGGACGGAATGCCTCTTCTTCCCCATTTCTTTGCAATTCCGATTAATACCCAGCAAATGCGATTTATGCAGGTTCTTCTACCCAACCCTGGAATCGATCGGAGTAACTTTGATTTTGATGAGTTTTTTGCAGCATCCGACGACGATCGTAGCATGGTTGAGGCACAAATAGGTGAAGTTCTCAATGTAAAGGAAGGATATAATGTGTCTACCGATGAACCCTCACTGAGATTTCGTCGTTGGTACTACCGCGCAGTCAAAAATAAGAGAACAGAAGCTACTCAAGACATGAGTACTGGTAGATGACATTCAGTGGCGACAGCCGTATAACAACGTGGTTGGAGCGGACGTTCAGAGTCTTTTCGTCTAGCGTTTAAGTTCTCTCATCGCCGCTCAACCGGAACGTTAGTCACTCAATTCCATCTGCGTTGGTAGCCAGCATTTCAAAAATCGTGTGAGGACTTTTAAACGTTTGCCGTGTTTCTGGTAGCTGAAGTGCCTGCATTGTATTCACGTGTTCGCATTCGTCATCGCGAATATTCACAAAAAGCTAAGTCCGTTGCGATCGGCGAGTGGTGAACTTTATGAGTCTTATAATGAATGAATAAATAGACAAATGAAAAAGCGTATGACAGAACAAAACGATCTCAATCTAGCCAAAATTAAAGCTAGACAACAAATAAATTCTATTCCTCCTGGGGAGGCTCAACAAATTGTTAATGATGTAATTTACGCAGATATGTGGCAGCCTGACATATCAGAAGCAGTAGACTGGGATGATTCAATTCCTATCCCAAAATCTTGGATAAATAATGTCAAAGAAAACTCCTGAAGAAATTAGAGAAATTTTAATTAAAATAAAATCACAGTCGGATTTGATTCTGGTAGGAGGTCATGCCATCAACCTTTGGGCTAGTGCTTATCGAGATAAAATTCCACAATTAAATAAATTTCTCCCTTTTTCTAGTGAAGACTTGGATTTTATTGGTGGAAGGATTGAAGCAGTTGAAATTCAAAGAATTTTAGGAGGTGATTTAACACTCAATAAAAATTTCGATCCTTCTCCTAACACTGGAGTTTTAATTACTGACGATAAGAACCAAGCATTAAGAATTGATTTTCTGGCTTCAGTGTATGGTTTGGGTGATGATGAAGTTATTAACAGCGCGATCAATTTTTGCGGTCAAGATAAATTAATAGGAGTTAACTTAAAAGTACTCAATCCAATTTTATGCTTAGAAGGAAAGCTAAAGTCCTATACTGGATTGCCCCAAGCAGGGAGACAAGACAAAAAACACCTGCAAATTTCTCTTTTGATTGTTAATCAATATATTAAAGATGTTTGCATAGAGAATGATCCTAGAGATGGACTTAAGTTGATTGAAAAAATGCTCAAAACTGCTAAATCTGATGCAGGACTAAAAGTATGGCTTAAGGATGATATTGACATAATTAAAACTGTTCCTTTGGACATTATTGATACTTTAGAAGATCCAAAATGGGAAAAGTTCAGAACAATCAGATTTTCTCAAGCTATACAAGAAATAGCGGACAAAAGGGTTAAATATCAAGAAATCGATCTTGAGATCAGTTTAAGACAAAAATCAATTGACTCAAGAAAAAATTTGGAAATTGAGCCTTAGCAATAAAAATAATTGAGCCGAGTTTAACCTTGACTGAGTTATTTTTATTTATTACCGCTAAGCAAATTGCCGTTTTTGTCTTCGTTAAGAGTATCTTAGTCATTGTTACTATTTATTTTGAGCGAGATAAGCCTTCATAATTTTGCAAAACCACTTAGGACTTAGATCGTATTTATCAATAATTGGGCGTGGGTTTTCTCCCCCTTTTAACTCTTCTAATATCTGATAAAGTTTGTTTTGCATTGCCAAATCTGATTCTTGCTCAATCTCTTCGACTAATGATTCTAAATAACCTAAATCTTATTTGGAATCTGAACCAGTAACGATCGCATTTTGTCTTAGTCTTGGGGGTAATTCCACCTCAAGATATATTTCACCTAACGATTCAACTACGCTAGGATTGATTCCAGTCTGGGCGATCGCCTCGTTGACGCTGTTGCCGTTACGTAACATAAACACGAAGTTACGGACTTTATTAACTACGGGGTCATCACTTTTAACCAACTGCTTGGCGATCGCTATTTTCAGTCCCCGCTCTACTGCATCAGCGTTAATGGTTTGACCAGCGGATACGCGAATTTCATGGGAATCTAAGGGTGTGGGTTGAACAGGAGGCATGATTTTAATCCCCGTACTCGCCATGACTCCAGAACTAAAGCTAGCCAGGAAATTGTATTGCTTAGACTCTCCCAAACTATTGATAGTCTTGACAATCAGATTGGGGTGAGAGGTTTGATAAGTCCCTTGAAAATCAATTTTCTCGATGGGTAGAAGATAGATACTTTGGGCTTCTTTCGTCTCTACAGGTGAGTTCGAGTTAAAAGCAAACTGCGATTTGTCACTGGGGGCGATGTAGGTGATATATTCTCCTGCATCACTAAAGTCGATGCTGACAATCTTGCCAAAATAGAGGGTGATGGGAATTATTCCTTTAGTGGCATCATCAGTTGAGATGAGATCGTATTTGACAGGAGCTTCTGTAGCTATTGCTGCTACAGGAAGAATAAAGGTAGATGCAGTTAATAACCCAGCTAACAATAGTTTTTTAAATAGTAATTTGTTCATAATTGTTATCGGTTGACCTGGATGGGTTGAATGTTGGTTAGATATACAGTCGTACCTGCGGACAAGGTAAAGATAGTGCCGCCGTCGCCGATTTGGTTACGACTACTTCTTTGATTTAGTTCGTTGCTAAGGGATGAACCAAAACCATCTAGAGCCGAACCTGCCAGATCTCGTCCGAGACTATTGCGACTCTGACTTGTCACAATAGCGCTGCCATTAGATACGGTACTGTTGGTTTCGGGTATGAGTATTTGTTGACCAAAGCTGCTGAGGGTGTCTACTCCTCCGACTAAAAGTTGATTACCAAAGTTACTACGCTTACTGGCTTTGGCAACTAGGGCTGATTTTTTCTGGTTACGCAGAATTAGTTCTCCAGGAGCAAAAGTCGTATCTTCTATTTTAGTAACGTAGGCTGTGACTAAGCCGTTAGCTTCGTTAATCGAATCAACTTGGAGAATTGCCACTGAGTTTGAATCAAAAACAATATCTCCATTCAAATCGTAAATCGGTTCTTCTAAAACCACTGTGATTTGATTTGACTGTTGTTGTTCGCTTGTTAGGGAACTATCCCAAACAAGGGGGAGTTCGATTTTTCCCTTCGTAATGGCTCGATTTAACCTGAGTGGTTGAGCTGCTGGGGGAAAACTTGCTTGTTTCTGACGATTCAAAATTCCTAATTCTCCCTGAGATACGCTGTTATTGCTAGCCAATAAAACGGTTGGTTGGGAAGCGGGATTAACAGCAGGATTAATGGGGGCAACCAGAGAATCGCGACGGTTGGCAATAGTTGGAGATTTTGTACTCGAAACAAGCGATCGCGAAGAAACTCCCGTACCAAAATTAGCTATAGTTTGCCATTGCTCTTCGGGGTCTATACTAGAAATTGGTTTAGAAGTTGTTTTGAACCCTGGTTTTGCCTGGGGAACTGCTCGGAGAATAGGTAGAGTAGGAATAGGAGGTGCTGGACGAGGAATAGGACGAGCTACTATTTGAGCTTGAGGAATGGTTTGAGAGGTTGTAGGTAAAGGGGGTGGAGTGACAGCAGGAGGAAGTTCTGTGGCATCGATTTGAGGTTCTACGACTTCAGTTTTTACCTCTAAAGAATGGAACTGGTCGCGAAAAGCTAGTTTAGCCTGATAATCAGGTTCTACTGGTGCTTCTGCCTTCTCTTCTGTTGGTGTTTCTTTGGCTACTTCAGGAGCTTTGGGACTTAAGATAGCAAAGATAATCCACAAAAAGGCAGCAATAATACCCATCACTCCAGCAATTACCGCTAGGCGAAGGAAAGGATTATCTTCTCTTTGGGCTACTATATCTTGAATAGTTGGACTTTGAAGAGGTGTTGAACCAGTATCGATTACCGATACTGGTTCGGGAGTGTAGTCAGTGACGCTGTGACGAGCGTAGGCATCAATTCCGCTTGGTGGAACATCTTCCATGAGTTGGTTGGTTGAATTATTGTGGGTCATAGCTTTCAATAGAAATGATTTGTAGTCCGTATTGGTTGATTTCGTTAACGATGGTTTGTAGTTGAGAGTTATTTTCTGGAGTTTGAAAAGTAGGTTTGCCGGCAATGGGTATCGCTCTTAAGCGGAGTTTTTTATTGACAGGGATTTGGAATACTTCTTTTCCACTAGTTGTATCGAGACCGATCCAGGTAGAGACTACTGTGACTTCCCACTCGCCGTCTTTGATTTTGGTAGGCTTTTGGGAAATGTAGTCAATGTTAATTGCCGACTGAATCGATCCTATGTTTTGAGTAGCTTTGTTGATTAACTCCGAAAATTCTTTGATGTAAGAGTTGCGAAAGTCATTATTGGTCGTAATCCCAAAAGTAGAGGCGTAGACGTTACCTGGCACTTTAGATTTGGCTTTTTCTACCTCTACCTTGAGGTCATTAGTCGTCCAGTTAAAAGATAGATACGTCCACTTTTCAACAAAGTTATAAATAGTTGCGTCCGTGCGATCGCTTACCTTAGTGGTTTGAGCATTGACCACTTGACCGTCTGCTAATTGGATGCCAATGATCTGCTTTTTGTTCACTTTGCTAATTTTGCTGTTATTGGAGCAGGAAATCATGGTGTTAAATAGCAGCATGACTAAGCAGATTAACTGGAATAAAACGACTCTTTGATTGCTCGTCTGGGTAAGTTTGGTTTTTATATTGTTCATGGTTAATAAATTGGTGTTGACTTTATCGAAAGCTATAAGCTGTAACGGCGGCTTTTGGGTGTGAATACTCATACCCAAAACGCGCCTTAGCTATAAGCCTTTTAATTAACTATCTGCTACGTTGGGTAGTTCGGCGGGCGAGTCCTTTACTACCAGCTTTAAATAGACCTTTGCCCACTAATGAGCCGATTCCTCCAGCTCCTCCTGTTGCTAGGGTAGTCGCGCCTTGAACCGTGTTGGATAAGGCTGAAGTAGTGCTACTGGCAACAAACTTGGCTAAGTTCGCTCCTCCTCCTTTTGCCATCAAAAAAGCGACCATTGGACCCATAACGGAACTAAAAATCAAAAAGGAAATACCCGTAGCAAACTGAGCTTGGGATAAAACAATCGCTTGTGCCGTTAAGCCAATTAAAGCAATGTAGAGAAATTTGATAGATACGATCTGGACGTAGCCTTGAATCCATGTTTCGGTGTATTTTGGACCTAAAGGGGTAAAAATAGTCGAGATTACTAAAGGTAAAAGCAGTGCATGGAGGATACTGGCTGTTTCTAGAGCAAAGTTAAAGGCTAGCTGTATCCCGCCGAACACTAGTTTGATGACACCCATAATGAATGGGTTGCCAAAAAATAGGTTATTAACTGCTAAAGAAGCAGCTTTTAACCCGTTTCCTGAAGCAGCATTGCTCGCCAAATCTTTGAGGTAGTCCAAAACACCTCGGGCATACTTTCCAGCGGGACTATTAGCGATCGGGTCTTGCAGCTCTGCTTGTTTGACAATTTCTTCAATCTCGGGAATTTGCTTTTCTAAACAGGCTAATGATTCATTAGCCTGAAGTACCTGACATTCGGCTAAAAGCTTATTGACCTGATCCTGAGATGCTTGACTGAGGGCGATGTCTTTTAGGGCATCTGCTATGCTCAGGTCTAGCACCTGGGTTTTAGCTAGAGTTCTATTGAGATTGACGTCAAAAGAATGGGTAACAGCTAAAATTTGGCTGGTAAAAAAACCGTTGCCTCCTAAGAGAATGCCGAGGATTGTAATCATCGCAAAACCTTCAACAATTAGCTTTTGACGATTATCGTTTTCACTCTTAAAACCGTTCCAGGCAAATAAGAATATTCCTAATAAAGCAAAGTCTAATGCTCCTGAGATTACTGCTCTCCAGTAAGAAGATTTAGTGTCAAAAATAATGCCGTCCCATAGGGTTTGGAATGATTCCCCTAATTTGTTAGAGATATAGCTATAGTTTTGCAGGATATCCAAAGCGTGATTTGCACCATAGTCGGGTATCTCGGCAAATGTAGTGATGTTAGTTAAGGTTTCCAGTAGTTCCATGATTTAGGGTGTTTCCTCATAGAGAAAGATTGGTGTAGAAATTGCTCCCCAAGCGGAGATCCCTAAGTCAGTAGCGACAGAAGCTTCGCGACGGGCGCGAGTATTGGCAATTGAGTTTTGTCTGGCAGTCTGGATTTGGAGGCTGACTGAAAGAGCTCGATCTTTTTGGGACTGAACGTTTTGAGAGGCGATTACTCCCAACAATTGAGTGTTAATGCCTGTCTGCTCTGACATATTTTGCAGAATTTGTTGGGATACATCAGTTTCAGCTGAGTCTTTAGATAAAGCTCCACTTTTTTGCAGAACAGCTTCAATTTCAACTAGAGTCGCCGCAGCAGTTTCTTGTGCTTCAGTGGAAGTAGTACTAGTAGATATGGCATCTTGAATCAAGGCGCGCTGAACCTCTTCTGATTCATCTTGGTTAATGAGCCAACTATCAGTGGTTCTATCTTCTATTTGCCTACCTAGTTCTTTGGCTCTAGTGTCGTTAGAATCGATTGTATCTTTGACAACATTCCAGTCGGGGGTTTGGACATCAAGAGTGCGATCGTTAGCTTTTTCAATACCTGCAAAAAAGTCGAGAACTCCGCTGAATATATTTCCCAAACCTAATTTGTCGGCAATGGACTGGGCTGCACTGCGATTAATCTTAGGTAAGCCTTTGATTACAAGATCTTTTCCATCTGATTGAGCGATCGCCCTTGGCTGAACTAAAGTAGTTAAGCAGCAACTTAAACTGAGGGTCAAAATAATTAATTTAAATTTGTTCATGATTTTTTTTATATGTGCTAGCGGATAAGAGCTAGGGCAAAGCCCTAAAGGGAACGGTGATTCTAGCTAAGAGCTAAGAGCTAATGGCTAATAGCTACCAAAAACTGGATGCCTTAAAAGGAGGAGCGACCCACAGAGCCTATCGGCTCAGAGTCATGCTTTGCATGACGATGGGGCGTAAGCCCCGTTCGCCGACAGGCGTTTACACCCGTCGCATTGGGTGCAAGGGCCTCGGTGCGGTTTAACCGTGAATGCGCTCCGATGTAAGGCTTTAAACCCGTTAGTTTTTGGTAATCGCTTTACCGTATTCTTTCAAGGCTACCCAACGACTAGTCTGATTAGCGATCGCCCTGTCCATAATTTCGGTACGGATTTTGATTTCATCTGTACCATTGGCTACCATTGCTAGGTTTAGTAATGATGGAAAAAACTGTGTCTGCCAAAACTGGTTTTGCATCTCCAGTAGCCAGTGGGAACAGCCTTTTTCTTTGTCGGTGTTAAAAGCTTTGGTGGAGTTTTCGTAGACTAAATCGGGGTATTTGAGGGACTCAACTAGACTAGTAGCACCATCAGTAGTGATCCGACCGATAAGTTTGAACGAGATATTTTTGAGAATATCGGCTGCGGCACTACACTTTTGAATTTCTTCAATATTTTGACTGATGGTGAGTAGAGATATCCCAGATTTACGAGCCATAGCGTGCATTGCACCCCAAGTTTTAGCAAAGCTGCCCTTTTTCAACAAATCTGCTATCTCGTCGCCCACAATTAGGGATTTAGGATACTGGAGCGCTAGGCGAATACAGGTACTTTGAATTGTTTGAGCTACCAGCACCTGGTCTCTTGCTGATTCTAGGTTGACGATCGTGAAAAACTTCAGGCGATTTCTAGGGTCAAAGGTACTGGGACGACCGACTGTATCTCCCAAAGCCGAACTAAGCAGGGTAGTGACTTGAGTACGAATTTGGTTGATCGCCTGCTTGTCCAGTTCTTCAAAGTTGCGTAAATTGAGCTTTTCTTTCGTACAAAAGGTTAGCCAATCAGCTAAAACGGGGATTTTATCCCATTGGGGGCTACCATATCCAGCTTCAAAAGCTTGATTGATCCGTCTTTTAATGTTGTTGTTGTTAATAAATTTTTCAATAGTAGCTACGATAGTACTTTCAACTCTTTGGGTTAGTTTAGGGTCGTCAATGCCAAACATAATGTAGTTAGTTAGGGTATTTTTGACTGTTTCTTTCCACTGTTTGAACCTGACTTGATAGTCGTCTCCTTTGTAGTCACGAAGATCTGGAGGTTCAACTAAGTTACTGGCGTTACGGCTGATGTCTATGTGCGCTCCTTCAAGCATTTTGATTGCCCAACGGAAGCTACTATTTCCCCCTACCGCACTATCCATGCCGATTACAGGAATATTGTTAGTTAAAAAGTCAAGGATTATACGCCAGGCAATTACAGATTTACCCGAACCAGATTCACCAATGATTAGACCTCGTAAGGTATTTTCTCGGAACATATCTAGATAGATAGGTTTGCCACCTTTGACAATTAGTTCGATACCGTCTTGGTGGACATCTTCTGGAGCAAGATTGGGTAGATAACGATAGTAGGATAGGTTGTCAAGTTTAATTCTGCGGTCTTCGACAATACTGGTTTTATGTAGGATACGCCCAATAGTCATGGGTAAAGTTTCTAGCCACAGTGCCCATACAGCACTGTCTTGACGTTTAAGATTACCACCAAATCTGCGACCTAATTCCGAACAGGCTTCATCAAGGATCTGGCGATCGCTTCGATAGACCTTGGCTAAGAAGGAAAGATAAATACCAGCTCCCCCGCCTCCTACCAGCTTTTGAGCCTCAAAGGACTCTTCCAACATTTGTTCTGACTTTACATCTCTGCCGATGGCTGTCTCTTCGGCCATGAGTTTGGCACTGTTGGCTTGAGCGATAGTTTGTTCGAGCTGTTGGTCTAAAGCTTGTGATGAAACGGTATTTAGTTGAATGACAAATTCTGTGTCAATTACATCATCACTCTGTACGATCTCGAATAGATGATTTAGCTGTTCGATGGTGTTTAACTTTCTGCGAGAAATTTCTTCAATGGTCATAACACCGCAGATTTGCCGACGACCAGGTAGAACTATCTCGTCATGGCGTTGATTGTGTTGGGGCGTAGAATGGATATGATCTATACCTTGAGCCAGAATTGATAAAGGATGAACAGGAGTGTTAATTACTTCTCCTAAATTTTTACCATTCCAAGTCCAATAATTAGGAATGGTTTTAGGAGTAGTAGAGCGAGCATTAAACTGATACCAGAGATAGTTCCAAATTTGGTCTACAGTTAAAGGTTTGATGTCTAGTTTCCAAGCAGTTTTGAGAATGGACTGCCAGATTAAAAAGCCTTGATTATAAGCAGATTCAAGGGATTCGTGATAGAAATTTTGCTGTAGCTGATTTTTATCTCCTGCTGCTGTGGATAATAGTTTGTTGCCCATGCGGATTAAGGTAGAGACAAAATCCGTACCCACGTCACCACCTCGACTAAAGGTATAGGTGCAGGTGATGGTATAGCTGAGGTTTTGTCTGAGACCGTTGGTACTTAAAGATTGAGTTTTTCCTAATTCTGATTCGGCGAGAATAGTTACGCCTTCGGAGTCACAGTTAGGGATTACTTGCTTGAGTTGAGCCGTTCTTTGGGTGTCATCAGCATACTTCTCACAGTAAAAAGTGAGGCTTTCTGCTGGCATAATTTCTTTGGCGGCGGTTTCTGTGGCTTCTATATATGTGTAAGCCTGTTTGGGGGTGAAGATACTGTGCCAGGGAGTCAATTTAAAACAAAAAACAATCTGATACTGTTGACCTTTTTTGAGCAATAATGCCCCCCGATCTTTTCCCTGGTACGAATATTTGATCAAAGAAGTTAGGTGTTGGAATCCTACAAAGGGGGCATAAATTTCTTTTCTACCGTTTTGCATAGCTTGAGCGATATATTTTGGTCTGAGGGTTAATTCGTCATCTTTGATTACTTCGCGTAGTTGGGCTGGTCGGTTTTCGGGTATGGGTGATACATAAGGAAGTCTGGTGTAAGCCCAATTTTTTCCAGGAAAAGGACGCATCCTGTCAGTCATATAGTGGGGGTGAGCGCCAGTTGCCAGAAGCCATGTACCAGTCATAAAGCCAAAGGCGATTCCAAAGTGCTTGTCTTTTCCTCCCGCTGCGCCCACAATTAAAAAGCAGAAGAAGGCAATTACTCCCAGGGGCATAACCTGAGAGATAGGCATGAAGCCAAAGAACTTGGCTTTACGGTTAAGGGCAGGATTGATTGAAATCAGCTTTTCTAGAGTTTCCATGACTTTGTAGTAGGTTGCTTGATAGACTAGGTTCGGGATTAATTAGTTTTTAGCTATAAGCTATAAGCTATAAGCTGTAAGCTTTAGAAAAAGATGTGTATATAAATTGACCAAGAAATTGCCTGCTGAAGAGAAAGCGGATGGGTAGCAACCCAGTCATCGTCTACGACGATCTGCGCGATCGCGCAGCGTTTAATAAGCCAAATTAGTTGATATCTCTAATGGGAAGTTCTTTTGAACTTCGTTGCCAACATTTAATAGCTAGAGATTTAGGCTATATAGACTTAAATCAATACCAACTATTTAAGTCAAAGATACTACACAATCAACAGAATGTTAGGAGGTTTACTCAAAAAGCTTAAAGCTTAGAGCTTAGAGCTTATAGCTAAAAACCAGACTCATTCAAGAGACAAAAATAAGTTTTTACGCGCCTGTGGCAATTACCGCTGTCAGGATATCAATCGCCAGAACAATACCGAACAAACCGCCGACGAACATGATAATAGGTGTCATGGATTGACCTTGTTGTTGCTGTTGCCAAGCTGCAAAACCACCACCAAGACCAACTAAGACTAAGGAAATTCGGACAAAGGTAAATAAAGTGGCGATTTGAGTCGTACTAATACTGCCCACTCCTCCATTCGTTACCAAACCATTAATTGCTGTTTCTAATCCAGTTAGGAATAAAGCGTGACTGGGTTGCCAAGCACTAAAAGCCATAGTTAAACCGAAAACAATTGTTAAAATGTGCCAGATAGAAATTCTCAAGTTGAGCTTTTTACTTACTAGAGGCAAACAGGCTGAGATGAAATAGATGCTCCCTGCTACCAAAAAACTTGAGAGAATAGTAACCAACAAGACTAGATCGGTAACCGCCAAGTAGATGCTGCCTGCAATACCGACAGCGACAAAAGGTATATCTTTGGATTCGATACGGAAGCTGGATATGAACTGTTTGGAATAAAGTTTTTTACCGTTTTTGGATTTGGATTGAGGTTCAAATTGAAATTCTTCTTGTACTCGCTCTTTTACTTGAGGTTGGGGTTTTACGTTAAAAGTGCTATTCATTGTTTAAACAACTGTAGTTTATATGTGTTTGTGTGCTTTACATATCTAAAATAGCAACGAGTCAACCTTGGTAACCCTAAGATTTGACTCGTCTTTAATCGATATTTAGTTCCACAGAACTACAGTTTTTTTGCCTTGCTCCTCGTACTAAAGTTCGGGAGCAATTTGAGAGCTTTTGAAAAATTTATTGTTTTTCTACTTGCTTTAGTTCTTCTCGCAAAACTCGCCGTAATGTATCTTCTAACGGTTCACGTTTTTGTTGGATATGTTGTCGCAGTGCCTCGTTAATTAATGTTTGGTAATTGCCACCGCCCCTTTCGTGAACTTCCCCTCGAAACCATGCCAAGACATCATCATCTAGGCGAATCGTAATACGGCTTTTTCCTGGTGGAATTGGTTCAACAGCACCCCGTGAGCCTTGACTAAAATCATATTCTGAGTTCATTCATCAAAAAGGGTGATTGCTAATTCGTCTGAAAAGACTGATATGGCATCAGCAAAATTTATGCCATGTTTGTTTAAGTTGCTTAATGCCTTGTTTCTGTCCCATTGATACCTCATTAAATTATTGTATGCACATTTGTGCAGACAATAACAAATACACGAACTATGTGGTGATTATGCCCGTGATTATCGCGATGCTGTTTTCTTTTGCAGTAGTTAGATTTATTGGGATGGGAACGGAGAATAAGGGATTGTATATTGGTGGTGTTTGTTTGGTAAGTGCGATGGCGTTGAAGCAGTTGAGGAATGTTAGAGGTGCGAGAAAGAGGTTGGGAAAATAGCAATATTTAACAAATAAAATAATTAAGAATATGAATACTATTAACAAAGCTGAAAATATTTACGAAGAATTATTGGATTTAGAAAGAAACTCTAGAAGTGCTAAAGAAGCACATTTTAATGCTGCCCACAGAAAAAGACAAAAGCATACAAATATTGGTGTGTCCATAATAATAGCTAATATTTTAATCTTTTCTCCTTTAATTAATTTGATTTTTTCTAACAATCCAGATCAATTGGCAATCACAATCAAAATTTTAGCCATTGTTGGAGCAGCTTTAGCTGGTATTCAGACACTTTTCAACTGGCAAAAAGAATCAGAATTACATCTGAGTGCTGGTGAAGTGTATGCAAGTATTTATCATAGAAGTGGAAGTTTATTGGCTAAATATAGAGATGAAATTATTGATTCTAATGAATTAAGTCAATCCTTTGACTCTCTACAAGATGAATATCTCAAAGCAAATAGCAATTATAAATTATGTATTCCTTCTGGAAATGACTATAAAGAAGCTGATAAAAGTATGTCTAGAAGAAGCAAAAACAAGCAAATAAAAATTTCATCAAATGCAATTAAAAATTAACAATTATAGT
Organism: Pleurocapsa minor HA4230-MV1; assembly: GCA_019359095.1. Taxonomy (NCBI): domain Bacteria; kingdom Bacillati; phylum Cyanobacteriota; class Cyanophyceae; order Pleurocapsales; family Pleurocapsaceae; genus Pleurocapsa; species Pleurocapsa minor. The sequence continues at coordinate 100,666 of JAHHHZ010000029.1, forward strand.
GAGCTAAATAACTGACGATTTGCAGAGCATAGCCGTAGACATCGCTCTCACCACAACTCAAACTGGTAAAGTAACTCTACTCTTTCCCGCCCATGATGGCAATTACTCACGCTGCGATCGCGCCCTATCGAGAACTTCCCCAATCCTCGGCACTATTAACCCTTTAGCCTTTGGTTTAGCAATCATTGGCTTTCAGCTTCCCGATTTAGACACTACAACTTCTACCGTTGATTGGGAGTAATTTGAAGTTGAATTATTGTGAGTTGGATAGGGCGATCTCACTTTTTAAGGAGCAGTATGCAGTGGGGAATGTTGAGGTTAGGATAGTGCAGTCTAAATCAAGATAAGATTCCTAAAATTTCTAGATAATGAAAGTAATTAGAGAAATTAGTCGCGGAGGTTTTGGTCGAGTTGAAGAAGTTAAATTGGCTAACGGTGAACATTATGCGCGTAAAATTTTTAACCCAGCCTTTCTTACTTCATCGGAATATGAATATCAGAAACTAGTCAAGCGTTTTCAGCGTGAGGTTCGTGTTCAATCTGCACTAAAATCAAGTTCTTTTATTCCAGTTGTAAAAGAAGAACTCAACGACTATGAACCATACTATTTAATGCCTCTCGCTGAAAAAAACTTATATCAAGAAATTCAAGAATCAAAAAAATCTGGAATTGTTCCACGACAAGCATTATCAGATGTGTTGAACGCATTAGAGGAACTTCATGAGCTAGGATATGTGCATCGTGATTTGAAACCAGCTAACGTTCTATTTCTAAAAGGCTTGTGGAAGCTTAGTGATTTTGGTCTTGTCCTACCGCCTGAAGGTACAACTACGAAGCTAACATCTATTGATTCCAATTGGGGGACTGCAAGCTACTGCGCGCCTGAGCAGTCAATTGAGTTTCGTAATGCTACTTTTTCGGCAGATATTTATGCATTCGGATGTATCCTTCATGATATCTATGGAAATCGTCAGCGAGTGCCTTATCAGCGATACTCTGCTCCAGGTGAAATTGGTGGGATTATTGAAAAGTGTACGGAGATTCGACCAGAAAAGCGATTTCAAAGTGTCAGGGCATTACGTGGGGTACTTCTGACTCTTCTTAGTTCAGCACCTACCATAACTCCAAGTCCTGAAGCAGCAGATTGGCTTGAAGCTGTTTCAGAAGTTACTAAATGGGATAGCACAGAACTTATGAAGTTTATCCGCTTTCTTTCTAACGAAGCTGATGAAAGTGATCGGTATACAGTTCTGCGAGATCTCAATGAAGAAGCTTTGACTCATATTAATTTACTTGACACAGATCTCTTTAAGACTATTGCTAGTATCTACTGTGAATGGATCGGAAATTCAGATTTTGCATGGGATTTTTGTGACGTTCTCATTCGTCGTTTGGAGCAAATTTTTGAATTGGGTGACATTGAGTGTAAAGCCAATGTTGTACTTGCTGCCGTACAGCTTGGTAAAAAACATCATCGCTTCTTTGTAATGCGTCGTGTAATACAAATGTGCGGAACAATTCTTGATGACATAGTTGCGCGACGAATAGTGATAGAAATCAATGCTCAGGAACAACAATCAGCTTTTATTAATTTTGTAAAGGTTCTTGACCGAGACTTTAACGAATATCACCCTCGTATTGCTGAACTTCTTACTCAGTTCGTCACATTATCACCCTAGTTTTAAATTAACTGTAAACTTTCTAAGTTTTTCAGCAGCCCAAAGTTCAGCGTTATACCTAAGCTAAAATAAATAAGCAACGTTGAAATGAGGTTAAGCCAATGACAGTTAATCAACTCCTCTACACTAAAGAAGAATTTGCTCGGCAGGGCAACGAGATTTATAAATCTCAGGTGCGTCCCTAAGTTGAGGAAGGAAATCATGGGAAGATTGTGGCGATCGATATCGAGATAGGAATGTTTGAGCTTGCCAAAGACACGATAACCGCTTCTAATCGATTACTTTAGCGGAATCCTGATGCTCAAATCTGGCGTGTCCGAATTGGACATAAAGGTGTCCATCGCTTTGGTGTAGGTCGCCTTCTTTAACTTTATGATGAATGGGATTGTTGATCAAATGGGTCAGTTTTACAGTGAGAAGTTTTAAATAAAAAGGCGATTAGGCTCCGCCTACCCTACGGATCGCACTTACCACAACGACAACTGACCCTCACTAACGCTGCTATACCGCCCCCTATGTAAATCTAAATGACAGGCTGCACAGACAGACAACAGATTAGATAATCGATTATCCATAGTGTCATGGTTGCGATGGTGTACCTGAAGAATATCTGCCGTCCACTCCGCACGAGTTAAATCATCGGGTTTTTCTCCTGGTTTATAGCATTTCTTGCCACAACACTCACAGCACCAATTTTGACTCTCTTTCACTGTCCGAGCTAATTCTTGCCAGTTGTCGGGGTAGAGATTGGGGTTTACAGGCATTTAATCTATGGCGATTGCACTTGCAAAGTTATTGTATCGTAGTATGGCGATTAGGCGATACAAAAATCCTCTTCCATAGGGGCTTTAACCTCTTGTTCGTCAACCTGTTCAAAACTGTTTTGGGCTAATTCTTCCGCCTCAACAAAATTTTCCATTAATTCAAGAGTTTTAGTGTCATTAATAGAACGATCTATGTTCCAACCCTCTCCGTTTGCGTCTGCGGTCAAGATTGGACTGACTATACTGCCATTAACTTCAGAGACCATAATAGATTTACCCTCTGCGGCAACAGTAACAACCAGGTTGTTTTTCATCAGATGTTTGTTAAGACTATCTAAGTCTCCTTCATATTCGGCGATCATGTTCATTAATTCTCGTGCAATATCAGAATCTTGTTCATCAGGGGTAGGAGCTACCGTGAATTGGGGTACTTCAACATCAGCCTCAGCTTGGATTTGGGTTTTCGCTTCTGCTGTGATTTCTGTATTTATTTCAGTTATTACGGGTACTTCCGCATCAGGATTGTTGATTACGTCGTTGACTTGGGTTTTTACTTCAGTTTCTAGCACCATATTTTGTGACTGGTTTTGTTGAGGTTTATTGACCTCAAGAGATGCTTGGATTGCCTCTAAATTCTTTTCTATTTGGATTAGCTGCTCTAGCATTTTGTCTAATGTCTTTTCGATCGCAGTTAATTTGTCATCAATAGATACGTTGGATTTTAACAAGTCGTCAATCGTCTTGGTCATAGGATCTGCTGCGGGTTCTGTTGAAGTAGAAGCAGGGGCGACGGGAGCATTAGCAGGAGTAGGAGCAGGTACAACACCAGTTTGAGCTGTATTTTGAGATTTGGGTGCAGGGATTGCGGTAGCATCGGCAATGGTATTAGGTGACACTTGAGATGACATTAGGTTGTCTCCCACCAAGTCCATCTTGCCATCGAGGGCAATTCTCTTTTCTTGAATGAGTTTCATCTGCTCACCGATTTTCTGCAATCTAGCCTCATGAATACCTTTAGGGATACCGTTCATGAAGTTGCCGATAATATTTAGAGTGTCACCACATAATTGAATGGGATTAATTTCTCCTCTCGACATATCTTTAAGTGCTTTACCCAGCATTTGATTGAAGTTGCCTACTGCCTGAAGGTTTTGATTAATACCCTTAAGATTCTGGGCAGATGTTTGATTGTGCATGGGTTCAACTGGGGAAGTAACGGGCATAGGTGCAACAGCGTTCGCATTAAATTTAGTCTGAGTAAGTGGTTGAACCATTGGTGCTGCAACAGCGACCCTATTGACTACTAATTTTTCCTCTGAATTGTTTGCCGCATAGGGGTTCTGGTTTATAACTGGCGCTACAGGGACTACGTTTGGAGCTGTCATATTTGGAATAGATGGAATTGCCTGAGTTGTCATGGTAGGGGCTACTGGAGGAAATGCTCCTTTTGCCACATCTGTATCCATCGCTGCAAAGTTATCTAAAGCAGGGTTTGGTGCAGTTTGAACAGGGGCAACGGGAGTAACAGAAGTTTGATTGACCTGAGCCATTTGTTGAGCCAGTATTTCCACTTTCGACATACCTGGTTGAGTCATTGGTTGAAACGCTGCTGGTTGAACGGAATTAATAGGAATGGGGTTAGGGATCCCTTGACCTATGGGCGCAACAATAGAAATAGGAGGGATGGGAGGAATGGTGGGAGTCGCTACAACAAAAGGTTGGACAACGATACCTAAACTAGTGGCAATGCGATTGGAAACCACATCGGGACGGTAATAGGTTAATTGTTCTTGGCTAGCCTTTGTACCTTGGGGAAGAGAATCTTTGATTAGGAAGTAGCTAGTACTGGTTTTATCACCAATTGTGGCGGTGAGTTCTTGTACTGAATTTTGGTCTTTCAATTGCTGTTCTTTATTGCCAAAGGTGATGCGGGGATAGCTAGAGCTGTGAGCAGAATAAGTATCTGCCATGTTTTGTGCGGTAGCTTGATAGATTTCGGGGCTATACATGCCCTCGTTTTGGCACTGTTGAGCTGAGGCTTCTAAAATGCTTTTAACGTAGTTGATTTGATTGGGGTCTTGAATGCGATTGTTTAGTTTTTTAGTGTATGCCATGATTTTGGATGTTTTAAATTAGTCTGAGTATTGGCTAATTATTGATTAGATTTGAATAAAGCTTAAAGCTAAAAGCTAAAAGCTAAGAGCTAAATTTCTAGCTGTTTCTCGCTATTTTTAGCTTCTGGACTCTTAAACTGGACATTAGCTACGATATTCTGCTTTTTTGAGCTTAATTGTGCATTTTGCCTATTTTGGCTGTGTCTATTTTTTAATGAAGCAAGTAGAGATTTGTTAGAGCTTTGTACTTGAGCTTTCTCTTGACGACGAGCCTTACTAACCTGTTTTTTAGGGCTTTGAGGCATTTCCTTAACAGGAACTACAATTGAACCTGGTTTGATATAGAGGTCAACACTCGTACCGCTCTCAAATACTTGACCTTGAAAACTGGCGTTGATTGGCAGTTTGCTAGATTCTCTGGCAAACATAGCTAAACAATAGTAGTTACCGTCTCCAGGATTTTGCATATAAACTATGGGATCTCCATGTCGATCTGATGTAGGGTCATTAAAAGAGGTGACGGTAAAGTTGAGTTCTCGACCTTGGTAATGGACAGAGCTAAAATCATGCCCAGCGTAGGCATTTTTATCTTTACCGAGTAACTTGACCTGACTTATTTCTTGTCCTAGGGCTTTAGCGATCCGCTCTGGCAAAATAGAAAATGTTAAAGAGGCTTTGCGACTAGATTGACCCATTACCCAGTTCATATGTCTGGGTGGGGTGATACTAACAGCATTGTATTTTTTACTTCCTGTTGAAAAAGAAAATAACTGATTGTATAGCTGACGGTCTTGGTTGAATAAGTTTTGTTGGGCTTTTTTGACATCAATCAGATCGTGATGTCTGGCGATCGCTGGATCGTTAAAAGGGGCAAACATCTGCTTGACATTGGGAGACAAGTTTTTAACGGCAAAGACTACACAGGGTTTAGTTGGGTGGACTGTTGCCTCAAAATCCTGACCATGAGCTTCCAGCATTTCCTTAATATAGGTGGCACAGTCTCTTCTACCTTGATTGGCAAAAAGACTAGATTCAAAAGGGGCTTCAACGATATAAGCTGGCCGATCTTTGATTAGATCTCGCTGATATTGATGCTTATCCTTTTGGTAAGCATAGATACTAGGATCGTAGTGACGACAGATATCAAGGCTTTTACGACGACAAGAAGTTTCGGACTTATCAGTATGTTGTTTTTGCCAGATAGTTGCTGCAAGTTCATCCTTAGCTACAGTGCTTAATTGAGCAGTCATAATTTGCTCTTTGATCGCACCATAGGTTTGGGCAAATTTTTCTTTGCTCTGTTTGGAATCTGAACTTGGGTCTTGGATGACAGCTTTTACCGTATCGCTATACTGTTGGAGGATATTACCTGCCAGTTGGTTAACAGCCGTTCTAGATATGTCATCTAAAGCAGAATCATTGTTTTGCAATAGGTAGTTATACTGGCTAGCAGCCATCTCTTTTAGTTCACAACTCGACCAGATTTGATTGATTCTATGGGGTAATATGTCTACTACAGAAGCATTTTGAGCAATAGGCATCACAGCTGAACTATAGACGCGATCGTCTGATTTAAAGTCGAAGAACGGTAGGGCAAAGGCAGGACTTTTTAACTGCTTGTTTAAGTCGGGATAATAATCGGTATAGCGAGTAGAAGATTTAGGGGAATCTACCTCTATCTGCAAAGAGTCAAATAGGACATCCATCATGCCAGCTTTGTGCTGGAGAAAGAACTGCTGGTCTTGGAGATCTGCTTCAGGATTGGGTTGGGCGCAGTTTACCCGTCCAATCGCATTGGCAATTCGACCAATTGAGTTGAGCCTAACCGCCAGTGCCATTTGCTTAAGGTCGCTTTGAGCATAAGCTTCTTTCTTCTTCTTAATTACGGGGTTGAAGTCCCGATTAATGTCGTTACCTTCACCGTCTAGATGAACTTGAGCTGTACGGGTTTCTTGGGCGATAGTAGGAAACAGGTCAACAGGGGAACATACAAGTTGATCGCCATCAAAATCGCACTGGTGATATTTCATGGCATCATCGGGATTGATAAAGATGCAGCCCTTACTGTTCATCAATTCGGGGGCTTGCTCGTTATCGACTAGATAACGACGGATATTGTCCTTGTTAATGATGGGATAACGGGTGACAATTACCTCAGTACCATTGATTAAATGGGAAGCCACCACTGTTCCTGGCTTGAGAGCGGCAGGTTGAGCCATAGCTGACTCTAGAGTATTTGCTCCTTTGGTAGCTAGTTCTGCCCATCTATTACGGAGCTGTTCTTGGCAAAATGCCACGATTTTAGGATGATTGGCTAATTCTCCCCTGGTGTCAGCCCGCAAAACTTCAATTAAACCAAATTCGTTTCGATCTTGGTTTTCGACTTCTTCTTCGTCTAAGTTTTTTAACTGCTGTTTTTGGTCATGATTGGCTACAAGATACTGAGCCAAAAGACGATAATCATTCTGCACCGACTTAAGGTACTCTGCTTCAGCTATAGTAGACGGGACAATATCCTGCTCGATCGCTTGAGGGGAATACCACTGCATTAACTGCCAAGAGTTTTTGTAGTCCTGTAGTTGAGCATTGGAGTTATTTCCCATAACTAATTCGGGCATTTGATAAACTCCACAGGCAAGGCGATCGCTTCCCCAGTCATAGACATTGGCTAAGGTATCCAAAGCTTGTTTGCTGGGATTATTAAGAATATAACTACCATGATTATCAGTTTGATAGTTAACACCTAGATTTTGCAGAATCTGCGGTAAATAGCTTAAGTCTCTGACCTGTTGCTGATTGAGGTTGGCTTTGGGAGTCAGTTTCCATTGATTATTGGTTTGACTGACCTTCATCGGGCCTGTGTTTTTTGCCCAGCCTTTAACCGAGCTACGGTCGAGAACCAAGTCGTATCCGCGATTGGAGGTACGTCTTTGGTCTACTGCTACCGTACCTTTAGCGATAAAGGCAGGCAAGGGACTATCGGGACTGGAGTTAGCTAGGCGAAATTGGAATGGGGTATCGGGTTTACCTCCTAACCGGTCGGCTAAACGAGGAGATATTTTGCCGTGGCAATCCCCCACTCCCAGGTCTTTTGCCACCTTACGCTCCATTTCATTTTCATGCTCAAAATCAACAATTTTGACGGTGATTGGTTGCTCTAAATTAGCTATCCCTTCTTTACAGCTAGATACCAGCAAAGATCCATATCGACAGCAGTGGTCGGGTTGGGAAGCAAAAAAGCGATCGCGGACTCGTGCTACTACTTCTGGTTCTGCCATGAACACTGTTCCCCCAGAAGCCAATAAGACTTCGGTGCAGTTTTCCAAATTAAGCTTGTTTAGTTGGTCAAAGTACCTTTGGAGGTTGTAGTCTCGATCTTTCGTGGCTCGCAGCAGCCCGTCATCGATCTTCACTGCGATCGCCTGTTCTGCTATGTCAGGAACTAATTGAGATAGGAGACAATTGCCTAAATCTTGATGTCCGTCAAAGTTGTTGTGAGCTAGGTTAAAAACCCTAACTTTGAAGTTAGAGTCTGTTTTGCTGCTCATAATTTCCGATATAATCCTATTGTTACAACTCAAATTTTAGATTTAGCTAATTGTTTCAACCCTCGTTTAGCTAATGAGCTGGGTCGTACTTTAGTCCTATACAGAATCTAGATTTATCGATCATGAGTGAAAACTTTGCCAACCACCAGGTCAAAGTGCCTAAAGGGTTTGATTTTGATGCGGTAAAACAAGCCTTAGAACAGGGCGAAGAGGTGCCTATAATTGAAGAAGCTTGTTATCGCGCACTACAGCTAACTATCCAAGACTATCGTGGTTATGTTCGAGATTTCCTAGAAGACGGATCTGAAACTGTAGAGGTTGAGTATCAAACTTTTCCGTTTTGGTACACCCTGCATCCCCCTACTCCCGTAAATTGGAGCAGCGATTCGGTAGAAGATATGATTCATAACGTCTCTTTTTGGGATGCGATGTAGTTCTCGTTAACAGTAGCGTTAAATTTTACAAGTATATTGTCCATTGATGACAAGTTAAGAAAATTTGTTTTTTGTCAAATCCTCATTTTTACTAGCTTTAATACCTTGTTTGATTGGGAGTGACTTAACCATAATCTTTCTTCATCTTTGTAGTTAAAGTGTATCAAAGTGCTTCCAAGGCTAAGAGCTAGCCCTGTTAAGGTGAGCATTTGTACTAATAAAAGTTTCTGATATTTAACGAAGTAATAAAGTTTTACAAACTTGTAATTTCCGACTTGACTTAAAAGCAAAAGCAATACTTCAAAAAGAAACTTGTGTTTTTTAGCGATCGCATTTGGTTTACTGGATGTTTTATCTGGACTAAATCCAAGCTTTCTGCAAGAGATTTACAAAAAAGATTTTTTTAGAGAGGATGGTTGTTTACCTAATTCAACTATGCAAAAAGTAATTGTGGTAGTTAAAAGAAAGTGTAATCATGAACTGCTAGAGCGTATGCGTAATGATAAGCGTTTTGATGAAAATACTTATCAAGATGTGAAGCAGATGATTAACAATGCGAACAATTGACAATTATCTGCTCCAGAGAAGCGGAATTACCCAAGTTCCGAAATTGCTACACTTAATCATCAAGTCTAGCTTTAGTAAATTCAAATGGAACTTCTAGTTTTTCTCCTAGTTCCATTACATTGTTAGTAAACTTATTAATATCTTCTGATATGCTTACTGCACCTCCAGCTAATGTAGCCACGGCAGTACCGACAGCAGCAAGTCTTTTTAATCTTCTTCCAAGCCTCTTTGGATCTTGCTTTTCTGGATTTATAATTTCTTCTTCTAAATCATTTAATTCCATTTCAGCATCTTCTTTTTGTTCATTTGGAAAATGTTGTATGGCTTCTCTTAAAGAAGAAATTATATGGTTTATATCATCGATATTTTGAGCGATAATGATTGAATAGTCATTTAGAGCACCACCAGATTGTACACTACCTTCTGCTGCAAAACCACCACCAAACTTAGAATTTTGTAAATTGTATTCGCTCATATTAATATTATTTCCAATAAATAAAATTTCCTGATTGTTAATGACTAAATCCGAGGTTTTTTGTTCAATTATATTGTTTACTACCTCTAAAGCTTTTCTGGCATCAGATTCGATTGCTAATAACTTTTTACTTATATTTTTGAGCTTTTCTTTTGATAAGTTGATTTCATCTTGAGATTTAAGCTGTTTGGTGGCGAGTGAAAAGCGATCGCTAATACAGTCAATAAATTCTATTGCTGCTTCGGAATTATTAGCTACTTCATAATACCGATGGCAACTCGAACGAAGTACTTGGGTAACAATTTGCTTCAAAGAACAGTAGATAATGGCAGCACGAGCAATATCTCGCGGCATTTCAGGCTCAAATAAACAACGTTCGAGTAAAATTTCATTAACTTTGTCTTCCATAGCCTTTATCTCTTGAGCTTGAGGGATGAAAATATTAAAATTACAAAGAAACTTAAGCAAAGCCAACTCTTCTATTTTCATCTCTTTTGGTAGCAGTTGGCTTTTTTGTGTCCAAATAACGTCAAGAGAACTAGCTGCTACATTTCCTAGGAAGTATACCCAATAGTCATTAACATCTAGTTTACTTTCACCTTTTTGCAAAATGCTTTTTAACCAATCTAAATTCTTATTACTAACTTCAGGACAGTTAATTGCTCCGAGAGATATTCCCAGTAACTCTACAGGACGATAGAAAAATGAAGTTCTATCGGGAGTAAATATATTTTTAGTTGCCAGTCTGGAAAACCCATTTTTCCATAGTGCCAATAAATCTCGATCTAGCTCTTCTATATTGGAAGCAATTTTATAACCTATTGCTGCAAGTATGGGTGCTTGATAAAACCTCTGTTGATTAAAAATATTAAAAATATGATTCTCTGTTACACTTAATAACTCATTACCAGAATTTAAAAAGATATACTCAGCAAAACCGCTTTCAGGAGATTTACAACTGTAATTGTCCTCAATGAGATTTTTTAAATTGTCTAGCTGATAGCCAAAACTTATCTCCATCATATTCATTAAAGAAACCATTTACTTGCGTTTAAATTTATATCTAATAGGGCTGGAGACCAACCGCAAATACTTTTTAAACGGGCGAGAAGCTCTGCAATTAACTCGGAATAGTAAATAGTTACAGGTTTTGAAATAGGAAGTACAGAACGCCAGGATAAGGAGGTGAATTTTAATACTTGTTCGCTCAGATAAGTTAAATCATTGTAGGTTGATTGGCGGTCTAGGTGTATCAAAAGAGGAGTAGGTAAAGGAGAAGTAATTCTTTTGACCTGCTGAGAGCCATTAGTTGATAAAAGCCTTGTGAACCTTCCCAACTGTACTATAGTTCCTCTGGCTGGAGCATATTTGCCTTTTACAGCGTCTCCGTCCTGATAACTCTTGTATTTGGGCTTGATTCCTGGTTGTGATTTGTCAGTAGCAAAGAAAGGATGAGCTTGAGATATCGTTAAAAAAGCAAATTCAATTTTTTGTTCTTGACCGATTTCTTCAACACATTCCTTAACGATCTTAGAAACCTGAACTTTTTGCAGTGGTCGGGCTGCATGAAATACTAAGCGAACAGTATCTCCAGGTTGCCAACCGTTACGTTGCTTAATTTGCCTCAGAATCGATATTGTTGATTCTCTCAAAACATCAGGATATTCATTATAAGAACATTCTCTTGACAAATCGCCTAAAAGATAATTACCATCACCGCGAAAAACTGTTGTAATTCCTACAAATCTTTGTCTTTCCAGAAATCTGTTATCTGATAATTCGCAAGTACCTATTCCAATAACTAATTCATCGCTAATTGTAAGATCGTGGTCTACTGTCCATGGTATTCCTTTCATTTTGGCATAAAGAGCAACGCTAAAACTTTGCAAGGTGTACTGTATAGACGATTGGCTTTGCTTTAACGTTGATTCTCTAACACCTTGTACGGGAATTCCTGCCATCAATAACAGAGCTTTGGATTGAAGATAGGGATTTATTGAATCTGGTAATCTTGAATGTTCGTCTAAAACCACAACTATTGCAGCATCAGGTTTCTTGTCGATATCTCTCAAAACATTCTCAATTTCTTCTTTATAAGCAATCGCAGGTGGTAGATTGCTTTGCTTTAGCCAAGGAATCTTGTACAGTGTGAATTTAGGATTAAAAAGACCAAATATTTTGGCAAATCCACCCGTGTAACGAGATTCTTCTCTCTCCATAGTTCCGTAGCGCTCGGGTATTTGCTTTTTAATACTTACTCCGTCTTTAAAATTTCTTAGGAAATTTTCTGTTGCACCTTGCACAGTATCGAGGAAAAATACAGCAATTTCAGGAGATTTTCTGGCAAAGCTATCTCGACTAAAAGTACCATAATTGCAAATTCCTCTCCAAGGATATATATCTCTTTTCGTGCGTGCAGCATCAAAGCAAAATTCCACAGGTGAAGCTTGAATGATGCTTTTGTAATTACTATCATTAAATGCTTCAATACGATCTCCAATATGTCCCTGTAAATCAGGAGTAATTTGTAGAGGTGATTTTTGTTTAATATATTCTCCTAGTTTTGTAATAGCATCTTCAAGAGCAACTCCGTCTAGCAAATTACCTGTTGCTTCATCTCGCTCATTTTCAAATGCGCCGTATCGATCTCCTAATATAATTTTTAAACAACGAGTAAAAGACTTTTTTGACCCTTCTAACCACACTTCATATTCGCTAATTGAGCTTATGCCATCATATGATTCCGATAGATGAACTAATCCGTTACAAAAAGAACTAATTTTCCCTACAAGACGGCGTTTACCAGGCTCAGAAGTTCTGTGAACTACATATAGTCCCTCTAAATCTACTCCTTCCCTCTGCAAGTTGCTTAGTAAAGCTTTAATTTCCCAACAGGTACTTACTTTGAGAAACAAGCCAATAAATACTTCATCCGCTCGCAATTCGACGGTCTTGGATTCTATTGTTAATTTTGGCGTTATGGTGAAGGCAGAAAGTAATCCTGGAGGATTATCTAACTTCTTGGAAATAGTACTAATTAATTCATTTTTTTGAGACAATACGGTAAATGGTCTTTGTTTAAAAAGTGAATATTTTGGAAATACTTCAGAAAGAATATCGGTGATTTTTCTATTAATTAATTTTAGATTTTCTATACAATTTAATTCGCAAATCTGACTGAAAGGAATTTGTTCTAACTCTAGGATTTTTTTAGGGAATCCATATAGCTTTCCTTTCTGCCAATATAAAAACCAATTATTTTCATGTTCGTGTTTAAATGCTTTTAATTCCTTATTGTCACGCATATCTAGAACATACGCTTTAAAAATAGGCGAAGAAAGTTCTATTCTAAAGCCATTAAGAGCGAGCGACATAAATAACTATTTAAATCAAATATTAATGTAAGATATCTATGTTTTAAACTATTATTCAATAGTGATTGTACTGATGCATTCAAAAATAGTTTTAATTTTTCAGCAATTACACGGAGGCGATGATTTTTTCTATATTTGATAGCAGAAGATTTATTAGTACAAACGCTCACCTTAACAGGGGTAGCGTAGTCTCTTAACTTGTCACAAATACATATTGCCTTGCGGCAAAAATTAACCAAGTAATTACCTGGTTAATTTTTTATGGTTAAATATAGGTCAAAATCGCTTTTAGGAAAAGATTCTGGTAGCTTACAGTTTAATCCCAATGTGGCTTGTCATTCCTGGCAAGAGTTAGAACAGTACACCAGTAGTTGTCAGACTTGCGGACTATCAAAATCTCGCACTCAGGTGGTGGCTGGTAGATATAGCAAAAATAAAAAAGCGGACCTACTCATCATTGGCGAAGGACCAGGACAAAAAGAAGACGAACAAGGACTAGCTTTTGTGGGGGATTCGGGTGCTTTGCTCGATATTATGTTGAATGCAGTTGGTTTGGACTCTTGGTACATTACCAATGTGGTTCGCTGTCGTCCCCCCAACAATCGCACTCCCACCAAAGCAGAATGTCTTAGCTGTTGGGGTTTTTTGCAAAGTGAGATTGTCCTGGTGCAGCCCAAAGCAATTCTCTGTTTGGGTAAAGTTGCTACTAAAACCATTATTAATAGCTCAGCTAAGTTTGAGAAGATGATGCGGAGTTCGCATCAATATTTTGAATATCCAGTGTGGGTAACTTACCATCCTGCCTATTTACTCAGGCAGCCCCAGCTAAGTGAATACAGTCCTAAATGGGAGGCATGGCAAGTATTGTGTCGTTTAAAACTATATTTAAACGGCTTGCGCCTTAAAAATAACGATTAATCGTTATTAAATTAATAAATAAATACTTATGGTTAAAACTGCTTCAAAGAACACTGGCAGAAAATCTAATGCTACTAAAACTGCGGCTACAATTGAGTCAGGTAAATGTACTTTGAGTATCAAACCTAAAATTCTGACGAGTAGTTTAGGGCTACTCTACGCAGCAATTGGTAGCAACAGGCAAGGTGTAGATAGACTAAAAATTGAGGTGGGCGACGGTAAGAGTGTTTTCAGTGTTGGAGGCGATGTTAGTGTTGAAATTGCCTATAAAGCAAATAAAACATTAAAAGCAGAAACAGTTCAGGTTAGCTGCAAACAAATTAAGAGTTTGGCTTCTTATCTCGATACTTCCGATCAGCAATTGACTTTGGGTGAAGAAAAAGTTACTGTTGCCAATCGCAAAAGAACTTATAGCTATGAGTTGTTAACCTATAAAGATGTTTTTCCTGAAGATAAAGCTGAGTATGAACCTGTAGCCAAAATTAAAGCATTAGAATTTAAACAGGCTTTAGATAAGGTTATTCCTTTTGTAGATAACGATCTCAAGACGATTTTTAGTGGTGTATGTCTGCAATTAAAGTCTGTAGATCCTAGTGTTGATGAGGATGTAGACTCAGATACTCTTGGGCTAACCCTGACTGGTATAACCGTACCTAGTATGATGAGTACTGTGACCATAAACGTGGATTCAGTAGATACTAATAGTCTTAGCAGTTTCGAAGAGACTACCATTGTCTTACCCAAGAAAGCTGCTTCTTTTATTGCTAGTCAGGCTGAAGACTTTACCTTGTTGATTAGTGAAAAATCAGTACGGTTTGAATGGCTTAATGTTAAATGCAGCATTCAAACTCTCAAGGGTACATATCAAAATGTAGATGAAATATTAGAAAAAGTTTCTGGTAACAATGTCGAAGTAGAGTTCAACAGAAATGATTTATTTAATGCTCTAAAGAGGCATCAAGTAACTGCTTCAGAGGTTGAATTCTCAATCGAAGGAGAAACCTGTAAGTTAAGCCAGTCTACCGAAGCTGGTAGCGGTGCAGAAAACATCTACTGTAGAAATGATTCGGCAGAGTTCATTACCCTCAATTTACCCATTGATAATTTAGTTAAAGTACTAACTTCGATTAGTTCAGAAACAGTAATTTTCAAGCTGGATTTAGAACCAGATAAAGGTGAGTCAGAGCCTAGTAACAATATTTTGATTCAAGATGGTGATGCTACTTATTGTCTAGCTCAGTTAATTGCCTCAAACCAGTCAGACGAGGAAGACGAAGAATAATAGTCCTGTCGGACTCTAGAAGTTAGATAAAAAAAGCACTTCGATCTTTTAGTTCTAGGTGTGTAACCAATCTGTATTTTGATTTATGAATTTACCAATTAAATATCGACCGATTCGATTCGATCGCGTTGTAGGTCAATCTGTAGCTGTAGAAATTGCCAAAGCTAGTCTGCTTCAGTCGCCATTACAGACTACTTTTCTTTTCGTGGGAGCTTCTGGCTCTGGCAAAACTACTCTTGCTAGAATCATGGCTAGAAGCCTAAATTGTACTAATCGCCAAGGAGTTGAACCCTGTAATCAATGTGATAGTTGTCAAGCTCATCTTAAAGATAATCACCTTGCCATTAGTGAGATTAATGGAGCAGATAAGACTGGAGTTGATGATGTTCGAGACATTATCGAAAAGTGTCAGCTCCATACCCTGGATTCTAAATATCGAGTATTGATTATAGATGAGTGTCATCAAATGAGTAAGCCAGCCCAAAATGCGATGCTCAAACTGTTAGAAGATCCACCGATTGATACAGTCTTTCTCCTTTGTACAACTGAAGAAGATAAGTTGTTAGAAACTATTCGCTCGAGAGCTAGAATTCTTCGCTTCCAAACTGTGGCGAGGGATTTGGTTGCGGGCTATTTGATGAATATTGCCCATCACGAACAAATTCCTTTAACTGAAGCTGAGGCTTACCGAATTTATGAATATAACCAAGGTTCGATCAGACGGTGTTTACAGACTTTGGGTACAGTTTCACAACGGGTTACGGTAGAAGATTTGTGTCCCCAGATAGCTGAAGCTAAGTTACAAACTCTATTGCTAGCGTTTGAAGCCAGGGACTATTTGAGCATCGATCGCACTCTACAAGAATTAATTGGAGACAGATTTTATCCTAAGCACATTTTGAGTGCCTTAGTTGATTACACGATCGCTATGATGACAAGAGCTGATACCAGCAGGAATTTTATCGTTAATGCAGATAAAATTTTAGCGGTACTTATTCCAGCTACTAATAAGCTAGGTAGTGGTAATAATGCTCAAACCAGTTGCCGTTTAATTTTGTACGAGGCTGCTATAGCTTGGCAACCAATGGCTGCCGATCGTCTAGCTAACCAAGTCTCTGATGAGTTAAATCAGCTAGATCGAACTCAAGTGCCTACTTCAGAACAGCTTCAAGCTCAATATGCTCCTGCACCTATGCAACCCCAACCTTATCAGGTTCAAATTCCTATTCCCGTTCAGTTGCAGCCCGAACAGTATGTCCATGGACAGGGCAATCGGCATTCTGTGAATTCGTACCCACCTCAGAATGGAGGTTACCAAAATGGAGTACAGGTAAATCAACAACTCCCGACTTACCAAAATATTCATAACAACGGAGTTTACCAATTGCCGATTCAGTAATCAACGAACCAGAAACAGGTTAAATGGCAAGGCTAGTGTTTTGTCAATTAAAAATTGACGGATAAAGGGAAAGCGATGCAGCGGACGCGAAGCTAATCCTTTAGGGCGGTCTTGGGGGTTTCCACCAAACTAAGCGGTGCGACACGAAGTTAGTCCTTTAGGGCAAGCCCCATGAGCGATATGCGGAGCGGTATCCTTTAGGACTGCATCAAGAAGGGTAAAAGGTTAAAGTAATGTATCCCAATCCAAAAAACTACTCATCATTAATTAGTTGACACAGTGCTAGATTGACGATTATTCCAGTTCAAGAAACTATTTTTAGGGCTGGATTTGTCTTGTCGATAATGGAGAACAATATTTGAAATTAACATCATGCTTTTACTGTTTATAGGTGACGATCGCACCTTAATTGAAGAACAGATCGAATATGCTATGGTATGTCACGGATTTAATAAATATCAGAGTAGAGAAAACCCTCAGCAGGCTTACCTCAATTGTCTGACCCACGGTTTGACTTCGGTTAATACTGCTACTTTACTATACGTAAGTCAGTCAGATTTAGAGCTGGATTTAAGTCTGATTCCAAGACTTGCCAAGTCCAAGAATCTGCTGTTTATTGTCTGTCCGAGTTGGAATAGTAAAACCAAGCTGGGTCAAGCTTTGAAGCCCTATCTACAAAGTCAGGCTCAACTACCTAGTACTTGGAACAAAAAGGATATCGATAAAGGAATTGATTTTTATGCAGGACAATTAGGGTTAACTTTGAGTTACGAGGTTAAAGAATATCTAAGAGTAGCTTTAAACAATAACTTTCCTCAGTTACGTTCTGGACTGTCTACTGTAGCTTTGCTTTCAACTAATCCTACTTTGGAATTAGTGCGTCAGATTATTCCTTCTGAATATGCTACGGCGATTGAACTTAAGAAAATGATTTTACTAAAAAAGCGAAAAGAAATACCTGCTTATGTCCAGAAATTAAAAGGCATTGTTCCCGAACAGGTAATCTTAGCTAGCTTGAGTACTCAATTTACTACAGTAATGCAAAGTGCGATCGCCTTGAGTAATAATCTTTCCGATCCCGAAGTCGCTAAATTTGCGGGAATTAGTAATGTGAAACGACTGTACTTTATCAAGCAAGAGGTGCAGATGGGTTCGGTCGAACAGTTTGTTTGGCTTAACAAAGTGATTCAAGACACTCAAAGGCAGCTTCAATATAGCAACTGTGATTTATCTGCCAAGTTAATATTGATGACCTGCTGGTAACCTATCGGTTGGATTTTAAGCGAGTTATTTGATATCTAGTGATAATTTCTCGGTTCGAAGCTACACCAGATTTAGTTCGGATCGATTCCATATGAGTATTAATTGTAGATTTGGATATTGCTAACTCTTTCATGATGTCAGTCAGGGATAGCCCACTGACATATAGGTTAAACACTCCCTTTTCTTTAGGTGTTAGCTTTTGGATAGTAGTATCTAACTCATCAAATAGCTCTACTAATGGTCCTAGTAAAACCATGTAGCTATCGTTTAATAAGCCTTGAGAATAATAAGTGCCACCGCTTATGACCGCGTTGATGGCAGCGCATAGCTGATCGTTAACCTGCTCTTGATCGAGAATTCCCTGACAACCCATTGAACATAGTCGAGACACTAATTTATCTTTTGACTGAGCTAGATAGATTATCTGCTTCTGCTTTTTCAATAAGGATTCGACCAGATTAATAGTCTCTTTCGGTGAGACAAATTCACTTGTGATTAGTACTGACTTAGCTTGAGGTAATGATGTTCTAATGTCTTTGCGCTCTAGTTCTTGGGATGAAATATTTTGCAGTTCATAGCCAGTGGGGATGAGATTTTGTAGCCCCATCGCATAAAAAATATTGTTGTTCAGCAATGCAATTGTTTCTGGCATATAGACGATCGAGAAGAGTCTTACCTATTTTAATCGGCTAATTTTCAATTTGTAAGTCTAGCGACTAGAAAAGGTGCAATTATATTTTTTCTAGTGATGCTGAAATATTTTTCACCTTATAGTTTTCTTTCCGACAAAAGCCATCTGCTCGAAGAAGAACACGAAAAACCGTTAAAGACTGAGTATATTCCCAACTTAAGACGGGACTTAAAACCAGGATGGCTTTTTCACCATCTATATAACCCAGATACAAGACTCAAAAACATTCAAAAGCATATTTTACCCCTTGAGCATATCCCTGAAATATCTTTCTCAAACGGGTGTGCTTCTAGTCGAGATAAAGGTCGCCAAATGCTTGAACTCTGTCTCGATAAGATGCTAACTAAAGGTGGCTATATCAGTATGATAACTCGCATCGAGTACTTGCTTGACTGGCTACTGTTTGCTTTGGGGCATCCTCATATTGGAGAATTACCCCCCGATCCTCATAGCTGTGAGGGGTGCAGTATGGTTTTGTATCAGCTGTTTAATCTGTTTCCTGTGATGTATCTACCCAAAGACTATTGGGGGAGTTTAATTGCTGATGCCAAGAGTAAAGGCTCGCAAAGGCACACGGGATATTTTCCTACACCCAATACGGTAGCCAATGCCATCGGACAGATGTTGTTTTGCCCCGAACAGGATAATAGGCTACAGGTAGGTTGTGAGCCTACTGTGGGAACAGGGGTGATGACATTAGAGCCTAGCAATCGAATTTTGTGTATGGTTGCCACGGATATAGATCAAGTCTTACTTAAGGCAACGCTTGTAAATTGGTACTGGTATTGTCCCTGGTTTGCTATGCCACCGTTTTACCTAGTCGATCGCACCGATTTAATGTGGGGGAATTCGCTGGCAAAACCAGATCGTGAAAATGCTCCCGTATCCATTCATCAAAAGTATTGGCTAGAACAGTACCGAGATATTTATCCTGTTGGTTTGGTGGAGAAGGATTGGCGAGAAGAGATCCGCAAGATTATTGACCTTCAACCAGCTCCTGTTACTGCACCAAAAATTAAACAGCTCAAGATAGAAGGTGATTTAATTCAGCCAGACCAGCCGACTAAGCCTAAAGGGTATAAGAGAGCAAAGAATATGAAAAAATCAAAATCTTTGTTTTAAACGGTAATTACCTAGTTACCCATTTGCTAAGTTTCCAAGATACATATAAACCCAGGTAACTTTGTAGCTGGATAAGTAGCTAACAAGTTAGCAAGATATATGTAAACCCAGGTAACTGGGCAACTGGGAAGCTAGCTTACCAGGTAACTGGGCTATAGGTCGTCTTTAGTATAGCCCTCTGGCAAGCCATATTTTTTGATCAGAAATGCGATGACAATTTTTTTAAATTGACTTCCTTCCATTTTAATTTTGCCCATCCAAAAATTGCCTACTTCTGCTGGGACTTCCAAGTTCAGGGTCTTTTTCTTAATACTTTTTTTAACTTGGTTACTTGTTACCTGAGTATCTTGGTTACTTGCTATCTGAGTATCTTGGTCGTAATCATCAGACTTAGCCTTGTTGATAATATTTTTGACAATGCTCATTTGTTTTTCTCCAAAAAACTGATAATTTCCTTACCTACTGCTTTGTAGTCTTGCCACAGTGGTTTCTGTCCTGTCATATATCGAACAGTAGTAGACAAATCTCCTGCATGTTGGAATCCAGTTGAACGACGAATCATCTGTTCAAACACGGGTAATCCTGCATCAATTAAATCTTGTCGCATATTTTTTCCCGTCGTACTGGGATGGGGCGGCACAATAGAAATCAAAAACTTGTAAGGAGCGTTGCCAATGTCATGAGCTGTTTTCATCATTGGTTCAAAACTATCGCTATTGGGCTGAGTAGGTAAAATTAATAGATTAGTTCCTTCTGCCAATTCTTTTAGATCATCGCTATCGGGTCTTGCTGGAGTGTCAAAAACTATGTATTTGTAGTCGGATACATGCATAGCCGCTGCTTTTTCAGGTACTACAGTAAAAGGCAGTTTTTTGACTTTAGGTGAATCCTTAATTATTTCCAGATTGTTTTTATATCGAGATAGGGCTGTGCGATTTGGATCGCAATCAACGATTAATGTCGGGCCGTAGTCACTCAAAAAGTCAGCTATATGAATAGCAGTTGTACTTTTAGCTACGCCTCCTTTATACCCAGTAATAGTGACAATTTCTCTAGCAGTTCCCATGCCGTTACTCACTTGATAATTGGGTTTACAGCCAATAAGATAACAAGCTAACTGGTTATTTGGGTTTCTTGTAATCTTAGTTTACATATTACTGGGTAACAAGTTAGCAAGATATAAGTAAACCTTGGTAACTGGGTAACTGGGTAACTGGGTAACTGAATAGGTGTTTTAACTTAAAATATATAAAAATAAATCCGCTCATATTCCAGTCGTAAAACTGAGGATATAAGCACTCCAACAGATAAAGTTTAGAATAAAACAAAGAAAAGAACTTCAAAAAATTACTGAATGAAATGGAAAAAGCAACCGCCCAAAGAGCAAGCTTTTATATTTATATTTAATTTACCATCTATAACAACTTGGATTATCGATAATCATGACTGCTATTAATGTTTCTGCTTTTACAGAGAGAATAAGCGATCGCGAATTGGAAAAGCTGTGCGCGGACAATCCCGAAACCAAATTTGAAACTACTCCTCAAGGAAAATTAATCGTTATGTCACCGACTGGAAGTGAGAGTGGAAAAATGAATGGGGATTTATTCTTCCAAGTCGAATTATGGAATCGCCAATATAAATTAGGAGTTACTTTTGACTCTTCTACTGGATTCAAACTCTCCAATGGTGCAACCCGTTCTCCCGATGTTAGTTGGGTAGAAAATGTCAAATGGAATAGTCTAAGCAAGCAGCAGCAAAGGAAGTTTGCGCCTATAGAACCCAATTTCGTAATCGAGTTAATGTCTCCTACCGATGATTTATTCGAGTTACAGCAAAAGATGGTCGAATACATGAACTGTGGCGTAAGACTAGGTTGGTTGATTAATCCCGATAATAAAGTGGTAGAAATCTATCGTCAGGAAAGAAACAAAGAAGTTTTAGATAACCCCGCCAGCTTGTCTGGAGAAAATGTACTGCCCAACCTAACTGTCAGTCTAGGTGAGATATTTTAATCTATTTAGTTGATTCTTTCTTCATAAAAGTCTGGCGGTTTACTGCTTATTATTGATATGCCATTAATTAATGTTCCTATTGTTCGTACCAAGTTTTATTCTTAACTGGGTAACTGGGTAACTGGGTAACTGGGTAACTTACTTTTGATTCTCTGGAGGCATGGGCAGTAATTCTTCAGCATGAGCCAGTCTTAACTGCAATTGCTCCGTTGTCCAGTCCTGCTTCTCCTTGTTGTTTAATTGGCTGAGATCGATATATTTTTGCTGTTGTTTCTCTTTGAGTGCCGCCATTCTTTGGGCTAAGGCAGGGCGAATTTTCTCTTTCCAAATTACCGTTTGGGCGTTAAGTTCTCGCTTAATATCCTCTTCGGGAATACCAATTCTACCCATCAATGGTCTTCTAGTATCGTCTTTATCTCCATAGCCTGGGTTGGCAATAATGGCTTTACCTTGGGGAAATCTCTCAATCTGATCTACGCTAATCAAGGGAACTTGGTGAATTTGTTTATTTACGGAAGTTGAACCACCAGTAGCAGAGGAGGAACGGGAAACTGAGGTCGTGATTTCAGTTTTGTTGCCAAACTTTTTAGAATATTCTTCTGCGGTAGCCGAATCATTAGGACCGAATAGGACATGGGTGTACAAGCCAGATACTAGGGCTTTACCTCGTTTGTCTCCATATAGTTCAAAGAATTGATTCAAGCTTTGCGCTCCAATTATGGGAATACCACCATTAGAGCGATACTCGTTAATAAATTCAGCTAGTTTAGCAAATACTCCTAAGCTGGGAGCTTCATCAATACAGTAACAAAAAGGATTTTTCCGCTTCTGGCTGAGGTTTTCGACAATAGAAAGGTGCATACACATGATAATCAAAGGTGCGATTACGCTGCGCCTGCGGTCATCTAGCTTCATAACTAGTAATTGCTTGGGCTTGAGGTGAAGATCGATGGTACTTTTACCAATCATGCAGGGCAAAAGGTCATTTTGAATAAAGCCTGAGAAAGTAATTTCTGCTGTGGTTTTAATCGAAGCTGCGGTCTTTTCTGATTCTTTAGAGGAAAGGAAGTTAGAAAGAGTCGCGGCAATCCAAGGGTCGAGCTTCTGCTGATCATTACGCTGCACTGCCCAATCAAGGCGTTTGACCAAGTTAGGTAGTTGGGTGATAGCGTAGACCATCGGCAAGTCTTGATACTTACTCGATTTAGCCAGCTGCATCAACCCTTTAGCGAGCATTCCCCCTGATTGGGAGAAAAAGTCTTTTTTGCCGTCCCCGCCACCCTGAGAGTCGATAAAGATTTTAGCTAGTTCTCCTGCTGTGGTAGCATCTCTGGCATCTTTCATGAAGTCGAGAGGATTGATTACGCAAGTGTATTGACCTTCTGGATGATTTGGATCTTCCTCGTGTTCAACTCCTACTCCTCCAGGGGCAAAGACATCTACGGTATAGCCATAACGAGAAGCCAAAGACATATGCAGCTTCATCTGGTCGCCTTTTTTATCGTAAAGCAGGACACTCACTGACTGGGCATACAGAGATTCAAGCACGCGATCGATAAAGGAAAAAGTTTTACCAGAACCAGGCGCGCCTAAAACCAGTACTCCCCTACCCACATCGGGTATCCAGGTGGTTGGCATAGTATTGTGCAAAATAGTCTGTACTCTAGATGCCCATTTAGATCCTAAAAATTTGTATTGGTATTGAGGTGTCCCACACCAAGCAGCACTTGGATTACACTTACCGCTAGCCGTGACCTTCAGGTGTTTGAAGGCTAAATTTGTAGCGTTGAGCTTATCCCAACGATTAGCCATTCGAGCCGAGGTGAGTTGGGGTTGTTTTTGATTGAGCGAAGCCAAAATTAGGAAAAAACCTAAAATCCCTCCCATAACTGAGAGTTGAAATAGTTCTGTTGACCATAGCGATTGTTGGGCTGGGGATGTATTCGCAACTGGAATTTGGGCTTGTGTATTAGCCTGGGCGACTAGTTTTGGTAAGTAGTTAGTCATGGCTTAGGAAATCAATCCACCGATAAAACTAAATTGCCAAAGGAATGTAGGCAGTATCCAGCTAGATAAGAACATGGCGATCGCCATTAACATCAAAAAGACTTTTGGCGTAATTGTTTTTCGGGACATAAGCGAGGATGTGATTGAAAGGTTTGCATCCTCAAATTAGCTTGATAATAGCCCAGATCGCCCTAAGATTTGAGCCATCTTTTATCAGACTAAAGTACGAGGGGAAGTGGCTTTTAGCTAATACATACTAATTTAAAATAAATGCCCAACCAAAGATTGAGTTTTTATACAAAAAAACAAAGCAAGGCTTTGCTTGATAGACTGGCTTACGAAAAAGAAGTGAATTTTGACTATGTAATAGTCGATCGCGATTGTGACCTCGATCGCTGGGTCGAAAGAATTCAAGTCGAAAGCTGTTTTATTACTTTAGACACTGAAACAAAAGGGCTGACTCCTGCTCCTTGCATGGTTAAGACTATTCAGATAGCCTATAGCCCCGATGTACCAGTGCTAATTATTAAATTGCCTAAGATCGAGGATAGGAGTAGCCTCAAAAGATTAATGGCTAATACTAAAATGCTTAAGGTAGGACATCACATCAAGTTTGATGTCTTGATGCTAGAAGCGGAAGGAATTGAGGTTAATGGTCCTTTGATGTGTACCATGTTGGGCATTGAAGTATTAAAAGCAGGGGCGACTAGACAAGCCAGTTTGCAGTTTACGGCTGGATGCTTACTCAATGTCAAATTAGATAAGACTGAGCAAAATTCAGACTGGACAGGAAAACTAACTAGTACTCAACTCCAATATGCTGCCAATGATGCGGGAATATTAGTTGAGATTTTAACTAGCCTTCAACAACAGTTAGACAAGGCTAATTTATCTGGCATAGCCATTTTGGAGTACTCTTGCCTGCTGCCGATAATTAAGATGCAGAGTCGGGGAATTTTCCTCGATCGCAATCGCTGGTACAAAGTGCGCCAAGACTATGAAAAACAGCGAGATAGTTTAGGAGAAGAAATTTACCAGGAATTAGGCAAAGAATTTAATATTGTTTCTTCTAAACAACTATTAACTGTACTCCAAGAGTATGGAGTGAATCTAAAGTCTACCAATAGTAATGTACTGATTGAATGGGTCAAGGAGTATCCCATTATTGCGCCCGTAATTAAGTATCGCAGTCTCAATACTATTATCAATACTTTCTTAAAAGGTTTTGATGAACATCTTCAAGAGGACAATCGACTTAGAGGCAATTGGTGGCAGATTGGTACGAGGACAGGTAGAACTAGCTGTCATGAGCCAAATTTGAGTAACATACCTAAAATACCTAAGTTGAGAAAGTGCTTTGGTGCTACTGATGGCAATATTCTAGTCGATGCTGACTACTCTCAAATTGAGTTGAGGCTAGCTGCCAAAAGAATGAACGTACCTACTTTGATTGAGGCATTTGGGCAGGGACAGGATATTCATGCTCTAACCGGTTCTTACATCTATGATTGTAAGATAGAAGAGCTGAAGCCAGAACAGCGTAAACTCGGTAAGATTTTGAATTTAGGCTTAATCTATGGCATGGGTGCAGAAAAGTTTCGCCTCAATGCCGCCAAAAAGTTCAGTGTCTACTTGAGCTGGGAACGTGCAAAAGAGCTGCGGGAAATGTTTTTCTCTCTCTATCCTGAAATTGCCCTGTATCACTCCTCATGTCGCCGTCGGTGGCAACAGGGTCAACAGCAGGCTCAATCGAGTTTGGGCAGAGTTAATATTTGGTCGAGTAAAAGCCCGAAGCTTAGCCAGATTATCAACTATCCGATTCAGGCTGATTGTGCTGACATTCTAAAGCGGGCAATATCTAGCTGGTATATAGAATCAGTTGGACAAGGACTGGATGCTCACCTGGTTTTGACTGCCTACGATCAGTTAGTAATTGAAGCGAGAAAGGATTCAAGCGATCGCGTAGCTCAGGTTTTGGAAAGGGTTATGATTGAAGCAGGGCGGGATATTTTGGCTCCAATACCAGTAGTGGTTGATATCAAGGTAGGTAGGTATTGGAGTTGATGGAAATCAAAATTCTTGCCGCAATCGCGTGTATAAAGAGAAAAATGTTTGAGGTAGTATTACTATACAAAGAATCTAGCTTCGACCTACCAAATCTAACAGTCTGGCGATCGCCCCATCCAAACTAGCTGTTCCTTCATTGACTGCATAAGAATTAAGCTTGTCCCATGTCTCCTGAGATAGCCTGACGTTGTACTCCAAACCAATTCCCGCTTTGTAAGCTATGCCAGGGCTTGGTAGTTCTTGAATACTTGAATCTAATTCTAGTTGTATGTATTCGTTACTGATTGACTCGGTTTGACCATTATCCAATTTCACAATCACCTCTGTATGGTTGGGTATTTGTTTTATTGTGCCAGAACTACCACCAAATAAAGAATGATTGGATTGAATTTTAATCTTTTGTCCAATTTTATATTGAGCTTTTGGTTCTTGATTTTTAAACTCGGACACAGCTTGAGAGACAACTTTTCCTGATGGAATTCTGTGTCCTGCTAATTCTACAGCTTTTTTCCAAGCTTGTCTTTGTAAGCTTGGTTCTAGGTTAATCAAAGGTCTACATTGACGTTCTGAAGTAGGCAAAATGAGAACCAATGGTTCTCGGTTTTGATTTGGTTCTGAATTGTTTTGTGGTTCTTGTTTTAAATTATCAACTACTTGTGATGAACCTATTAAATAGTCGCCTCGGCGACGAGTATAGCCAAATCTGTCCTGACAATATTCTTCAAAACTACTGTGAGTTGAACGATATAACCGGCGATCTCTTAATTGGGCTAAGGCTACCCCTGCTACATAAAAAGCCCGTTCCACTTTTCTTTCTAATGCGAGGCGATCGCGGGATTCATCATGAGTTAGATCTAAGCTGGATTTTAATTTAATCAGTTTAGGCATAGTTTTTGTCTCCTAAACTCACCTCTAACTTTACTGCCTTCACGGGTGACAGCAGAAACTTAATAGTTGTCATGATTATTGGTTATGAAGAGATAGAAGGTTATACCCAGGTTTCAAGTTACCTGGGTAACTTAAAAACTTGATTTATGGAGACAAAAATCTTTTGCTATATTGTCTAGAAAACTTTTCGGTTTTTTGCGATAAGTCCTCTAGGACTTCGCCACGCTTAAATGTTTGCTCTTTAGTGGTTTCAAAAGCTACTACATCAATTGAACCATCATGTATACTTGATATTAAGTTCATTGTTTAAACTTTTAAGTTGTTGACGATGACAAAGCCTTGTTTGGCTTTGAGTATTAGACAGAGAGAATAAGTTTTGCCGACCCTAACTCTCTGTCATAATAATAGCACGTGATATCGCGTATACTCGTTGTTTATGGAAAACACAGACCAGAAAAAAGATTATTTATTCCAGGGGAAAGGATTAGGGGTAACCCATAAGCAAACGCCAGTCAGCGTCAAACTTCCTCCTGAAATTGATGCTATTGTTCGTTCTTTACCGAATCGCAGTGAATATATTAGAAAAGCGATCGCTGAGAAGCTAGAAAAAGATGGACTTATTTCTGTGTAAATTAAACTTTCAGTCTCTACAGTTTTATTGGAAGTCAAAATAAATACACACCTCCATACAGATAACCTTTATTGCTGAGCAAAAATATCTCGGTTTTCAATGAATAAAGAACAATTAAAAACCTATCGTTCTCAAATTCTCACTCTTGCTGAACGTTACTATGCTCCCAATATCAGGGTGTTTGGTTCTACGGTAAGGGAAGATAATACACATGAAAGCGATGTGGATTTTCTGATTGATGTCTCGCCAGAACAATCACTCCTTGATTTAATTGCCTTTACCCGTGGGCTAAAAGAGCTTCTTGGTTGTGAAGTTGACGTTGCTCAAAGCACTGTACTTCATTCGGTAATACGAGATGAAGTGTTGCGTGAGGCTATCTCTTTAGACAGCTTGTAAAGGAAGAGTAAGAATGTCACAAAAAAGAAATCCTTTACTCTTCTGTGTAGACAATGATTTATAATAGTTTAAACCTAACTCACTTAGGTTTAAACTATTATAAATGCCTGAAGTTTTAAGAGTAGACGGATATATCGTAAAGATCTGGTTTAACGATCATCCACCAAATCACGTACACGTTTTTAAAGATAACGGAGAATGTGTAATCGAATTGAACAATCAAGGTGGTGTCCCCGTTCTTCTCAAATTTCAAGGTATGAATCGAAAAGAAGTTTCTAAAGCTTTGAAAATAGTTAACCAATATCAGTCAAAATTACTGCAAAAGTGGCAGTCTATTCATGGAGATTTAGAATGATGACAACACCAATTACACAGCAGGAAATTGACAAGCAGATAGATGCTGCAATGGCTCATTCGGCAGAGCATAGTATATCTGAACCCTCTGCTTGTGAAGTACATTATAATAAGCAGTCAAGAAAAATCATCATTCATTTTGATAATGACTGTACATTTGAATGCCCAGTTTCCTTGCTTCAAGGAGTATGCAACCTGACAGACGATGAGATAGCCCAGGTTGAGCTTACACCCGCAGGATGGGGTATAACGTGGTCAAATGCCGATCTTGACTTTGGGGTAAATGAGTTAGTACAAGGAGTATTTGGTACAAAAGCTTGGATGAAAGAAATTGCAGCAAAAGGTGGTCGTTCCAAATCAGAAAAAAAACAAGCTGCTTCAAGGATTAATGGAAAAAAAGGTGGCAGGCCAAGTAAGCTTAAAAAACTAATAAACTGATTACTAAGATATTTTAACCTCCACCGAGTAGGACTTCATCTGGTAGCTTAAAGGGACTCGAATCTGGACTAGAAGCAGGTTTGGCAAACCAAGCATTATTCCGCATTGCCTGAATTGACTCGGATGCCCGTACTGAAGCTTTGTTAATCTGCATGACTTTGGTTAATAAATACTCAAAGTCGATCGTGGGAATTGACGATAAACTTGCTCTATCCACTTCGTCTAAGGCGCAATACCAGTCCACCAGACAGGTTTGAACCACGTCCGCTATTTCAACGGGGGTACATTCAGTAGATTCGTCGATTAATTCATTCCATTGCTCCATATCCCAAGGGGTATCGCTAACTGATTCGGGATTAGAACTTGAGAATTGATTGGGAAAACATTTGGCTAAATAAATGTTAAAGATGTCATAGATTGCACCTCGATTGGGCAGGTCAAGCATCCAAATTCCTCCGTCATCAAAACGACGGACTAGCTCGGCGGGTAATAGTTCGATGCGATTAACGGTGGCGATGGTGATTACGGATGAGGTGTGTTCCTGCATCCAGGTAAGGAATTTTTGCACAATACGGCGGGCTGCACCACCCGATTCCCAATTACCCAAACCTTTATCCCAGTCATCGAGGAAGAGGATCACCTTACCCATACTCTGGGCTAGTTCAAGGAGTAAAGAGACGATGCGATCGGGGTTGTCTGAACCAAGAATGTCACCAAAACTCATACCCATAAGGGTATAACCAAGGGCTTTGGCGGTCATCTTGGCAGTCAAACTTTTACCCGTTCCTGGTGGTCCCAAAAACAACATGGCTTTGGGAGGCTTAAGTCCATATCGATTGGCATTTGGTTCGTTTAGTTTGATTAATTTCTCAAATAGAAACTTGTTGAGCAAATCGTTTCCGCCAATACGAGGAATTTCTATCTTGCTAAAGTACTCTAGCTTGAGTTGGCTATTGTTGAGAATTTTTTCTTTAAGACTTAAAAACTTCTCTGCCAATGGTTCTAAGGGTATGGGAATAATTGATTCTGTTTGATACGTAGATTGAGCTAACTCGTAGTAGATATCGCCCCAAGATAGCCCTTGACAGGCAGAGATAAGCTTTACTGGTGGTTTTTGTTTTATTTCTGCTTCTAATGTTTGGGCGATTTCTTGACTATTGGGTAAACCTAATTGGATTTGATTGAGCTTAAGACGAAGCTTGGGACTAAGCTGTATCCATTCCCCTAATAAAATGATGCTAATTTCAGGCTGGTGTACTAGACGATTGGCACAGTTATAAATTTGTGATTCTCGAATAGACTTATCTTCGAGAGAGAGGAGATCGAAGTCTAAAAGATTATCAAAAATGTACAATCCTGCTGACAGCTTCTTTTCTTGAATTAATAGCAAAGGATTGTCACAAGTTTCAGGGCTAGTAGTTGAACTATATCTGAGGTGATGGGTTTCTAGACTTAACTTAACTAGGTTGCGATAACCATTATTCCAATAAAAAACTGGTTTATCACTATGGCGATCGCCATAAATAACAAGCAGTTGCTTTAAGGCTAGTTCATAGTCACTTGGATAAAGCTGAATAGTTGTAATCGGCGAACTTTGGTTAAAATCAAACTGTTCCAACATAGTTTAGATATTAGGTCTATATGGGCTTATATTGCCCAATTTGTGCGGATTCTTAGCTACTTGCTTAGTTTTTTTCTAAAGATTTGATCGATTGAGAAAGATAGCCCTATCGGGCTTGGGTAGGTGAATGAATTAGAGAGTCCTCTAATTTAGTTCGACTAACGTTTAGTTCAATTGAAAAAAAACATCTAAGGAGTACTTTTTATGAATTATGTACAGCCTCAAGGCGCACCTGCACCTATGCCTCAGCAGATGCAACAACCCCAGCAAAATTATGCAGCTCAACAGGCTTATGTACCCCAGCAGGTTCAACAGCCTCAACAAGTTCAGCAGTCTCAAGCTGGCATAAATTTCTACGGCGCAGACTTGAATCCTCAAGACGCCCAAGTCATCAATCAGATGTATGGCAATGCTTGTCAAACATTAGGCTTACAGTTAAGTGACCAAGCCACCATCGCTAAAAGCTTGTTCTTTGGCGCACGGGATCTGTTTAAGACAATATATGTTAATCAAATCTCTTCTCAAAGAGGAGAAAGTCCCAAGACTCCTGATTACGAACAGGCTCAAACCAGTTTCGAGCAGACCTTTGGCTCTGTCGGAAAACTTAAGGTTAGTGAATTGCAACTGTGTTGTGTAATGAAGGCTATTGCACCGAGCCTATTGCCTGATTTGGTTAATGGTTCAGAACCCCATGCTCCGATCAAAGAATATATCTTAGAGCATAACTGGATGTCTCAAAATGTGAGACAAAACAGTGGTGGCGTTAGCCGTAGTAACGGGAATGGCAATGGTAGTACCTATGCCAACCCTTTTGACGGCGGAGCGCAATCTAAAGCGGCAGCAGCAGCGGGATTTGTACCTCAGCAACAGCCTGTAGGATTCGTACCTCAACAGGTCACTTCCTATGCCCAACCCCAACAAACAGCACAAGCTGTAATGGGGGCAATGCCAACATACGGAGGTTAATTAACACACAGAGAGAAGGACTAGATAGATTCTTCAGTCTATGTAGTCCTTCTCATACCCCTGGTCCAAGAATGATCCAGCTTTCTCGATTGGCTGGCAAAAAAGGAATCGGACCAATAAAGTAGGGCGTACAGCCAAGATCGGGAACGCCACGATAACAGAACCGAAAGAAAATAGCTGTTTCGGCTGTATCCGTGGTTTCATCAACGCCCCAAAGAGCAACTTTAAAAGCAGGACCAAAAGGATTACGACCAGTTGGTTCTTTACCACAGTTTAATTCACCTAATACTCCTTCTCCTCCATCTACACCCCAAGGTGCATCGGGACAGATATTGGCATTAACGGGGTCTTTCCCTAGCATCCATCTACGACCTTCAGAGATCCAGCGTCTGTCTCGACCAGAATTTTCAAGATCGTCAAGTTCGATGTGGGCGCATTCTCGGTCACAAGGGACGGCATAGCCAGCTATGTTACTACCTGATACGCTTTGACCTGGTTTTATTGCCCCATGAGCATCACTCCAAATAAAGTCTACGCGGGAGATAAAGGCTAAAGTCGTAGCAATAGGGTTAGGAAAATTGTCAAAGGAAATATCTGCTAAACCTTCAATATCACTTAAGTATTCGTCTTTCCAACCTTCGTATTCTTCAACAAAGCGATCGCCAATGCCTTCTACATCTCCCAAAGTGTATTCATTGAGGTCTAAATTTCCCATCTCAATTTCAGTGACATCTATTTGAGGTTTTTTTGTATCGGTGGTTTCGATCCCAGATAGCAAAGCAGGGTTAGAAGATTTTTTAGGCAGCTGTTTAACTGCTTTAGTGAGACTGATTTCGCTAGATTGATTTTCTTTTCCTGCAACTAGAACTTGGGCAGGATATTCAAGTAGGGTTGAACTTTGGTAACCGTATATATATGAAACTAGATCCGCCAAAGGAGGTATGGTTTTGATGGGATCGTCTAGTAGTTGAGGGTTGGCTCTAAGAAAACTACCGACGGTCTGATTGTCGATCAGTCCAATTTGCTCCAGGGTTACAGAATTGGGATCTCGACCAGATTTTGCCATTATCTGAGATAGGGTCAGTTTACCCACTCCGAAGCTTTCTTCTAAGTCTCCTAGCTTAAGAATATCAGTAACTAAATCTCCAGAGCGCCACTGACGACCTAAAGCGTAACCAACATAAGAGTCATATTCATTAGAAATATAACCAGACTCACTAAAGCTGCCTAAGTGACGAAAGGTGATTGAACTAAAGTCAGGTGCTTTTAGAACCCCGTTGGACTGCCCTCCTTCATCTACCATGTCATAGGTAACAGTTGGAATTGTCATGTTTGAAGTATCGTAAGTCGCAGCATTCGCCTTGTTTGTGGTAGTGTTTATGATTAAAGCTATCCCATTACCAACGCATATTCCCGCGCCAATCCATAATATTTTGTGTAAAAGATTCATTGTTTTTATAATTAAAATTTATTAAATAGAGCTTTTTTTATTTGGCTGATGATTACTTATCTCTGCTCGGCAGGTAGCATCCACAACACGCACCATCCTCGATTGACTGCTTTTCCCTCTAGCTTGAGGGTTATATTTAAATTGGCAGCTTCTTGTTCACAGATTCGAGTCTTACCTTGTTTGCTGAGGCCGCTGGTATTCCACTTAGTCAGGTTTTGGGCTAGTTTGCCTTCATCAGATTTAGCCCAATGAAGTAGGGCAGTGTCGGCATTACTTAGACCCGAGTTACTATAACGATAATCAACATAGCTGCGACCAAACCAGCCGCCAATTCCAGCTAAGATCATGGGGATAAAAATGTAGATGCCAAGACGACTCATAGTTTTCCAGTCACTTACTGCTTTAGTATGGGCAGCGTGTTTTACCAAGTTGCTCACAGAAGAGGCTACTTTGGTTTGAACGAGATTGAGGCTGGCTTCTTCTACAGTTTTAAGATTATTGGTTAAGCTGTTGTGCTGATTGATTAAGTCTCGGGCATAGGTGCGAAAACTGGTATCAATCCTCTGTTGGTTGGCTTCAATTTGTTGATTAAACTGAGCGCTAAAACCACTGATTAATAGATTGAGAATTTCCTCCTGTTTGTTAACAGAATTTTCAATAGTTTTGAACTCTAAAAGAAATGCCCAAAGAGGGTCATTTTTATCCAGCTGTTGCTCTTCCTTAAATTTGAGTAAGGACATCACCTCTTGCTTATCAGTGATTTGAGCTAATTGCTCAACTATGGATAATGAAGCAGTCGGTATGGGTGCAGACACGGGAATAGGTGTAGGGGGAGCAGGCATGGATGGAGGTGGAGATGGAAGCTTATTACTGTCCATGACTTAGGCTGCATCAGCTTGAGATGGGGTATAGTTAGCAAAAGAAAATATTTGCACAAATTTGGCAGACTGCTGATTCAAATAAGTTTGCAAGCGATTTTTGGAAAGTTTGCTAGTTTCAGAAGCGTTAATGTAGGCTTCGTAGGACTTTCCTAGAGTAAAAGTGTTGTCTCGCTCTCCTCTAGGCATGACGCTTAGTTCAAAAGAGGGTAGTTTTTTGAGTATTTTAGCGATGTCTCCAGTGGGTTCTTCTTTCCATTGGTGGTCGATACCTTGGTTTTTGACTAGGACTGTGTTGAAGACGGGGTAGTCTGTAACCAATGTTTTTAATAGCTGAAGACTGATGTTATCTCCATTAGATAAGTACCAGAAATAGATTTGAATATTGTTCTCAATTAAAAATTCGGTTTGATCTAGACCATTTTGCTTGAGCCAGAATATCAATTCTCTGTGTCTATCAGAAGGCATATTGACAATGACATCCTGTTTTAAAGCTGCTTCATAAATGCGGTCAACTTTAATCGCCTCAGTACTGTAATTGACCATAATTTCATTACAGGCATCAAAAGTGACATCAGTTATACCTGGATAAATAGCAGCAACATCGCTTTTGTGAGGGTCGGTGTCAAATAGGGTAAAAGGTCTATTGTTACAGTTGTACATATAGCCCATGAGAATACTAAAAAAACTTTTGCCAATATTGCCGCGATTACCAGTTACGAAGTGAATTGTGTTCATGATTTTGATTCAGGTTATTTGAATAAAGGTATTTAATGAAAGCTAAAAAGCTTATGCTTCTTGTAACTCAGACTCAGATGAGTTAAAACTTAAGCCAATGCTAGTAGCCAAGGCGATCGCTTCTTGCTTGGTTTGCAAGTTTAGTTTTTGAACAATGTTTTTTAAGCGGTAACCAATGTTTAAAGCGCTGTAGTTTATTTGTTCGCCAATGCTTGAGTAGTTATGACCCTGAGCTGCTAAAGCTAGGATTTTTCTGTCAATGGGTGCTAAACTTTCTACGGCTTGACGTTGTTCTAGTTTTGATTGGAATACACAATTGTTGAGTTTTTTCTTAGCTTGAGGACAGATGAAAACACCACCGATTAAGGCACAGCTGATAACTAAGATCAGGTTTTGGGGGTCGTTATGCTCCAAGCTAATGTAGGAACTATTGCAGTTAAGAGCCAGCAATAAGGAATTTTGCTGAGTAGGGCGATCGCAAAGGATTAACCTTGCTTGGTCTAATTGAGTTAGTTGACCGCATTTAATAGTGTCTAATAACTGACCTTCGACTATAATGACGAAAGCTAACCCTAGCTTTTGCAAAAAATTAGCTGATTCTAAACATTGAAAATAGTTGTTGACTAGGCGAACTTCATAGTTACTAGTACTAGTTAAGAAAGCTTGTAGACCTTGGGCAATAATTTTGTCTTGATGCAGTAAAAGTAAGATTTTAGACATTACCAATTAAGGTTATTTGTGTGCGGTTTGTATTGTAATTACATTGTGTACTGTAGTATGGGCAATGGCTACAGGGGGCTTGACTTGAAAAGGGGATGGTTTGCAATTACTTCACATCTTTGGCAAAGTTTTACCGCAACTTAACTTGCTCGGGCATTTTCTATCTTATTCGAGTGTTTTTAAGCTCAATTTAATTACGTCTGACGACGTTATAAAACTGCAATTTAACGATGAATTTAATAAATTATGCTTTTAAATCTTCCAGAGTTAGAAACGGGAGAAGAGTTAGACCAATTAAGCGCGCTCTTGGCAACAGAAGAACAGTCTGGTTCTAGTCAAGACCTGGAAATTGACAACCAAATTACCCAAATAATTTTAAGAAGAGAAGGAGAAGACCGAAATCAGTTACGGTAAAAGAGTTGACCGCTTTATCAACTACATTCAATTTCTCAATCAGATAAATTATTTGGACTCGGAAATCGCTAGACTACAAACCCTCAAAAAATCGAGAACCAACTTGGCAAAAAGACTAATCGCGATGGTTCTGTTCCGACTAGAAATAAGTGGAGTCAAGAAAGTAGAGACTGACACCCATAAAATAAGCGTTGTGGCTAAAGGAGGTAAACAGCCGATTGAAATTGACTATGACGAAGTTCACGATCTCGATCTGATTCCTGAAGAGTTTATAGAAACTAAAGTTGTCAAGAAGGTGAATAAAGAAGCGATCGCCAATTATTTAAAGGCAAATAATTCCTTGTCGTGGGCAAGGTTAGTAGAGCGAGGTAATAGGCTGAGTATTAAGTGATAGGTGTTAATTATTAAGCTTGAAAATAAGATGAAAGCGTTGCCGTCTGTAGCTCTTAGCTTTATGTCTATATTCAGCG
Organism: Pleurocapsa minor HA4230-MV1; assembly: GCA_019359095.1. Taxonomy (NCBI): domain Bacteria; kingdom Bacillati; phylum Cyanobacteriota; class Cyanophyceae; order Pleurocapsales; family Pleurocapsaceae; genus Pleurocapsa; species Pleurocapsa minor. Next base: position 136,349 of record JAHHHZ010000029.1, read on the forward strand.
ATGTCTGGTATCTGAAAACGGCTTAAATTACTCGAATCTGTATGCTATAGACTTCGATCTTATCAGGATCGATACAAATTTTAGTGAATACACATATAAAATCGATAGTAATAATAAGAGACTGTTTGTAAAAAGAAAATAAAGAAGACTATTCAAAGGTAGATTAAGTTGTAAAAGATAAAGAAAAAAAGTTTAGAACTACCCTAAAAAGAAAAAACCGTCCGCAGAGTACCAGAAAAAATTGTGCCGTTGTTGTCCTGATTAGCTGAATTAGTAACTGCCTGTACTAGGGGCGTGATGCGGATATGATCAGTAATTGGCAAGTTGTAAAATGCTTCTATATTAGTCTGAGTGGCGTTACCAAGTTCCCCAGCAATAAAAGGCTGACCGATGGCAATACCGCTGATTGCACCAAGCATAAATAAATCGGGAAAGGCGATTCCCGCCATCCAGTAACTAGGGTTGATATTTCCAAAGTCTGTGTTGTTATAGCTGCCGTAACCGTAGCGTCCAAATACAGCAATTCGCTCTGAAATATCTAGCTCAAAGTTTGCTCCAAAAACATCAAACCGTTCGCCTAATATATCCCCAGCAGTATACTGAAAACGCATAGTAAAAGTTTCCACTGGAGTAAATTCTAATTCAACTGCACCTTGATAGGGATCGCCAAATAATCCCCCCTCGCTCTCTCCATCAGGATAAAGAATATACCCGATAGGAAAAATACCTGGAGTGAAAGACGAATCATCTGAATTAGGTTCTTTCGCTGATGCAGCTACATAGGCAGCTTTTACTTTAATACTTTTAACTGGATTCCACTCAACCGCAGCCCCCGTACCCAAACCTTGAACGGGGAAAAGAAGGTAATTTTGCACTAATGCCAAGGTAGAAAAGTTTAAAAAGCTAGGATTTATATAACTATTGGTATCTATGTAATCAGTTAGGGCAAGAGTCGAACCAAAGGTTAAATTGAGCTTATCAGACGGAGAAAAAGTATAGTAAAGACGAGAAATGCCAAACTCTTCTACTGGTGGTTTTGCCGAGTAATCTAAAACACTGCCAAATGTAGGCTCTAATAATCCTCCTGTATTATCATCAATTCCATTACTACCAATTTCTAGCCAAGTTACCAATGAATCAGTACCGTCAAAACTGGTATTGAGAGCCAAAGTAGTTCGATAAATTAAGGTTGCGTTAGGGTCTTCAGTGGTAATCTCTTCACTAGTTACGTCAATAATGCGATCGCCTTCAAATCCTCCTCCTGTTGCTGCTAAGATAACTCTGGTGTTTAGTTTGGTAGTTGTAGAGAACTGATTGGCTTCTAAAAAATTCGTCCGATTTTCTAACTCATTAACACGGCTTTTAACAGTAGCCAACTCGGTTTCAAATTCCCGTCTTAATCTTTTTAGGGTTGCTAAATCATTACTAGATACTGATATTTTCTCTTGTATTATTAATTTTTCAACTTGCTGAAGCACCTTATTTAATGCAGCTGCAAATTCATAACGAGTCATTGGGCGAGTGCCTTTAAAGGTAGCGTCTGGGTAGCCTGTTATTATTCCATAACGTTCAATCAAAAGCTGAATTGCTTGATATGCCCAGTCTGAAGAACTAACATCTTTTAGTTTGGATACCGAAGGATATGAAGTTTCAGAGGCGATAATGGCAAATCGAATAGGTAAAATTTCCGCAGCATTAAAATTATTGCTCGATGTTGCTAAATTAGGTCTTACTAATGTTTGAGCATTCACAGCAGGTATGTCACCGATAGTTAAAATTGATAGACAAATGTAGCTTAAAAATTTTCTATTTTGAGACATGAAACTCCATACACGACTAAAAGCCGCGCAGCTATATTGATTGTGCTTGAGTTATAAAAGCGTTCTAGCTAGAGCGCGAATGTTGCAATAAATTGCTGTATCGTCTGACGGGCTTTCGCTAGAGACTGCTGACGGGCTTCATCTCCCATCGCTAGATTCTCGGCATGTATAAAAGTAAGATCTGTAATGCCGATAAATTCAAAAATAGCCTGTAAGTATGGTTCTTGAAAATCAAGAGGATGATTAACGTAACTACCGCCTCTAGTTGTAATAACTAAGATTTTTTTCTGGTCTTTGACTAAACCTTCATAACCATTAGATGTTAAGGCAAAGGTGCGTCCTACCCTGACAATCTGATCGATGTAGGCTTTGAAGTTAGCAGGAATAGTGTAGTTATACATCGGGATACCAAACACACAGACTTTTGCAGCCAAAAATTCATCAATCAATTCGTTAGAAATCTCTATTGTTGTCTTCAATTCTGGTGTTAGCTGTTCGGCAGGACAAAAAGCTGCTGCAATCCACGATTCATCAATAAAGGGAATGGGATTGTGTCCTAAATCGCGATAAATAATTTTGTCTTCAGGATAAGTTTGTTGCCAGGTAAGATTAAATTCACTGGTTAAGGCGCGAGACAAAGAGCGATCGCCTCTAGGACTGGAATCAAGATGGAGAATATGTTTCACGTTGATAATTAAGAATCAGTAAAATATTGCTAATGGTTAAAATTGCCCCAAAACTAAATAAGGTATCGATCGTACCCAAATTTTCAGCTAGAAAGCCAATTAAAATTACGGGTAAACCATAGCCAAGATAAGCGCAGACAAAATAACCCGATGTCACCCTAGCTGATTGTGAACCGCTAATTTTTACTACTTGAGCTAATCCACCCAAGTATGTGAATCCGTAGCAAGCCGTTCCAGCGATCGCCACTCCTGCTATCACTAAAGCCAAAACATTGAGCCAAGCCCCGCAGGTAAAGGTAAGATAGCCAATAACGAGCAAAATAGAGCCTAGTTGTAGCGATCTTTTTGCTTCTAACTTACGAGCGAAGGATTGAATTAAGACACCAGAAATCACGAAAATAAACAACATTGCACCCGACCAATTAGTCAGACCGTATTGTTTTAACTGTTCTGGAAGAATGATGCCGACAATTCCTGCTAAAGACCAAGCTAGAGCGATCGCTATTCCCGCAGAGATTGTACCTTTGGGAAAGCTGGGTAAGCGAATTAATTTATCTTGAGAAGTAGGTTGTTCTGGTAGTTTAATACTCACACCAATACAGCCTAAAAGTAAGCAAAAGATCAACCAGTAACTAATTGGAACTAAAGAGTCTTGATACAATAGAACGGTATCAGTAAACAAAGCACCACTAGAAAAACCTAAAGCAGTTGTTAAACTGACTATCGCTGCAACCGAAGTAGATTTTTGGGGCATCAAAGCCGATAAATATGCCGTTCCTGTTCCCGTAATTAAACCAATCGCGATCCCTTGTAAGACACGAGTGACAAACAAGGCGTAAATATTGGGATAAGGGACTACTAAAAACGTCGCTAAGGTAGCTAAGAGCAAACTTGCTAAGATTGTCTTTTTACGTCCCAGGCGATCGCTGATTCCTCCGAGTAGAATTAAAGTTGGTAATAAACCTGCGATATAGGTAGCAAAAGCAACGGTGGAAACTCCACTGCCATAGCCTGCCAATTGGGCATAAGTTCCATAGAGAGGAACTTGTAAATTAGCGGAATGGGCTATTAGAAAAATCGCTGCGCTGACAATTAATGCGGATCTTTTCATCTGGTTTTTTTGAGGCAATATCCAGCTATCGTAAAAATAAAATTGGTTTTACTCAATAGCCACTTTTAGACATTTTTATAAGTCCACTTTTATTCAATATGGATTTTGTCATCACCCTCGATCGCGATTCCAACGTTCCTTTGTACGCTCAGGTTGCCGAAGAGATACGCCAAGCTATCTTGCAAGGAAGGCTTAAACAAGAGCAAAAACTGCCTTCTTCTCGTACCTTGGCTGAGTCACTAGAAATATCTCGCATTACTGTTACCCAAAGTTATGATCAGTTAACCAGTGAAGGATATTTAGAAACTCAACCAGGTTCTGGTACTTATGTCTGCTCTCAACTTCCCGATCATTGGTTAACAAACCAAGCAAAAGAGCGCTCGCCTCAGAACGATTCTCAACTTCTATCTTCTCTGTCTGATTATGGACGCAGTTTAATTAAAGCAGATAGTTCAGAAGCATTAGAACCAGTTGCCGAAATTAGCTTTCGCTATGGTAATCCTGCGACAGAAAAGTTTCCCGTTAAGATTTGGCGTAAATTGTTATCTCGTCATTGTCACTACCAGCCAGCAATATTTGACTACACTTACGATCCTGCGGGATATTTACCTCTAAGAAAAGCGATCGCCGATTATTTGGCTCGTTCTCGCGGTGTTTATTGCCAAGCAGAACAAGTTCTGATTATCAATGGTTCTCAGCAAGGATTGGACTTAATGACACGCTTATTCGTTCAGCCTGGAAATTGGGTTGCGGTGGAAGAACCTGGTTATATTAGCGTTCGTCAATGTTTTTTTGGACAAAAAGCCAAAATTCAGCCGATTTCTCTGGATAATAAAGGTTTGAAGCTAGATATTTTAAATAAATGCACTCAAAAATTTAAACTGCTTTACGTTACACCTTCCCATCAATTTCCGACAGGAGTGGTTTTATCTTTATCTCGAAGATTGGCTCTACTAGAATGGGCGCAGAAAACTGGTACGCTAATTTTAGAAGACGACTACGATAGCGAGTTTCGTTATGATCAAAGTCCAATTCCTGCACTACAGAGTTTAGATCGTAATGACTCAGTAGTTTATCTTGGTAGCTTCTCTAAAATTCTCTTTCCTTCTCTCCGAATTGGTTATCTAGTAGTTCCGCCTGCATTAGTACCTATTGTCTGTCAAGCAAGATGGTTATGCGATCGCTTTACCCCTTTGTTGGAACAATATGCTCTGACGGATTTTATTAAAGAAGGACATTTTGAAAGATATATTCGGAGGATACGTCGTTTTTATAATCAGCGTCGTCAAGTCTTAGTTAAAGCTATTAACGAATATTTAGGTGAACGAGCCACTATTTTAGGAGAAAATGCGGGAATTCATCTAATTGTGCAATTGCATACCCAACTTAGTGAGGAGAAGATTATTAAATCTGCAAATGAGGTTGGTGTTGGGATGATTAGTCTCAAACCTTATTATCTTCAGGCTACGACTACAAAAGAGTTTATCTTTGGCTATTCTAGTCTGACTGAGGCACAGCTCACAGAAGGTATTCGCAGATTGGCTAAGATACAGGAGTTATGGCAATGAGAGACTTTTGACCACTTTAAATCGTTTAAATCTGAAGGATAAGATTTACGGTTCATCTTTAACTTTCTCTGAGCTTACCGTTTTTCTTTTTATAATTAGATTTTGACTTCAATCGTCTTCTTTATTTTCTTTTTACAAACAGTCTCTAAAACCAAAATAATTACAAATATGCAAAGAATCAGTCGTAAAATTAGCAACGATCCAGTCCTGCTGTTCGACTGGATTATGTGTATTTTATTTGGACTACTAGCATTAGGAGGCATAGTTTTACTATTTCTCGTAACCCAGAGGCAGGTAGTGATGGGATCGAGTTTAGGACTGGCATTAATGTCTTTAATGTACTCCCCTCTAGTTCATAAAAATGCGTTAATTAGAATTATTTTAATTATTGTGACTATTGGTATAGCAGTTTATTAGGCTGCTGCTAATACCCGATTATCGCTCTTTTGGCTTGAAGATTGCGATGGGGATGAACTTTGCATGTCTTCTATCTCAAACTCGATTGCTACGATTAACTGGTGGAGATAATTGATATCTTTGACTGCTGTAGCAATAGTTTTTGCAGCTTCTTCAGGTTTACTAGATAGGACGACTCTGGGGTTACTTTTTTTTCCAGTTGTATTTTCAATTACCTCTTTGACCTGCTTTCTAATTTTGTCTCTTTCTTTTGGATCTTCAGGTAAAGGATCTGGCAAAATTTTAGTTAGTTCTTCTTTAACTTTCTGGCGGTTGTCAAGAATCTTTTTCTCCTCTGAAGAAGGATTTTCAGGGTTTTTGACCACCTGACCGATCTTGGCTGCGACATCTTTGGCTACCAAACCTGACTCAAGCAACCGATCTATTTCTGGTAAGGCTTCTGCTGCACGAGTAGCAGATCTATCGGTAGCTAATTGGCTATAACTAGGCTTTTTAGCCTTTTTACCTGATGGATTTGAGGGTTTATCGGCAGATATTTCAGCATCAACTTTATCTTCTTTTACTTGGGGTTTAAGGTCTGTTCTAGCACCTTGCTTCGCCTGATGCACGATAGTCCTAAACTTTCTTTGAGTCGATGGCGAAATTGATAGTAAAGCGTCTACCTCATGAATTTCCGTATTTAGTCCCCCTTGACCATAGGGGAGAGTGATTAGGTTGTGCAGTTTATCGGATATAGTGTCCCCAGGAATGGTTAGATATTCACATAAACCCTGGTCAATAATCTGGTTAATGACAGTTGCTAAGGAAGCACATTCGCTCTTCCCAGCTTTAATAGCTTGTTTTAGTTTAGTTTTAGCATCAATAGCCGTATTTTCTAGTGACATAATTCCAGTTAAAATCGATTGTTTAATATTTATGTTTAAGATAATTACTGAGCCATGTCTGCGACTATAGGATTTGGTTAGATTAAAGTCAGACTAAAGTACGATAACCGTTCTAGCTATTGTTGACTACAAAAAATGTTGGCTCGCCCGTTAGTAACTTTCGCCTCTCACTTTAGGCAGAAGAAAGTTAGCTTGCGCTATGGATGCAAAATAATGTAGGCAGTTCATCCAAAAAAATGCAGCCAATTGTTAAGCGCCTTAAATTCAGCGAAAAGACCAGGTATCAAATAATTGCTCTTAAAACCAAAACCAAAATTCCTACTTATGCAGCCATTTGTCGTTGGGGATTTTGTTACAGTCTAAGTCAAGATTCTATCCCTTCCCCCGTCAAACTGCTGTTTGATTCGGGTTTGGAAATTAGCTGGGAGACATTTATCGGGGATACGGGTGTTGCTATTCCAGCCGCACTCATACAGTTTTGTTATCAAAAAGGATTACCGTTAAATTCAGAGTCAATTAAACGCCAGTTTGAACTTCATTTAGCTAGAGGAATTGCTTATTTGGTAGGAATCAAACCGAGTGGAATTGAAGAATTTATCGAATTAACTTTAGGTAGTAATAAGGTATCACCAGAAAAGACCGCAAATTCTCCAGTCGAATCAATTACCACTAAAATAGCTGCGATAGATATTCCTAGACCAGAGCTAAAAACCTTGGCTCAAGCCAAACCCATAAAATTAGTCTGGCAAATAAATAGCTGCGACGAAGTACGTAAGGGGAAAAAAATAAGACACAATAAAAAATAATGCGTACTACCTGTTAAAGTGATGATTCTTCGATCGCACGCTCTTTGCAAATATAAATTGAAATTTTGGTTGTCTCATAGTTCTAGCTATAATAATAAAATTTATAGCTAGAATAAGTGAAATAGAGATACATACCATGCCTCGAAAAAAATGCGCCTATGGCTTCTCCTGTGCCGATATGCTGATGCAGCCTGGATTAGAGCCAGAAGACTGTCCTAATGCAGCAACCTGTGGCACGATTACCAGTTTATCCGAACGGGAACGAGCAGAACTGCAAATTGCGAGAATGCAAAACAATCGTCGGATTGTAGAAGCAGTCAGAATTACGCCCAATTGGGCAGCAATCAGATTACTAAATAGTCGTGGATGTCCACAAACTACTGAAACTATAGGTGTAGATGCGTCTCTAGCTAACTTGAGCAGTGCCATTGAAAGATGCCGAGCCGAACTAAACGAGTTATCAACTGGATACGTCGCGCCAATTGGGGTAGAAGCCCATCGATATCTGGTAAAACGACCAGGAGCTAACTATCAGTACAACAAGCTAACCAGTAAAGATCCTCTCTTTCCACCCCAGGTCAAAGACCAAAAAGTTAAAGTGCTGCATTTGTCTACTGACACAGACGATCGCAATATCACCGCTAGATGTGGCATCGAGCGTCGAAACCGAATCTTACAGCTTAAAACTCAGATTGAAGCTGCAACCAATCTTCTTGAAGTAGCCATAGAAAAGGTAACAGAAACTTCTATCGATGAAGTGGTTGCACGGCATACTCTTGAGTGAATAATTAATAATTAATAGTTCTGGCTATAATTAGTTTAATAAATAGCTAGAATTATGTGACAACCAAAATATTATCAATTTTTATAGCCTGTAGAGGAGTGATTTGCCAGTCTGTGAAATTTAATCAGGCTGCACTTTGTCGCACAAACTTTCTATTTTCGCTATCAAGGAGCTTGCGCTTGAGGAAACCAAACAATTAACCAACCCTTAGTATAATAAATGTTTAGTTCCCCTCAAAATCAACAAGCTTTACCTCAATATTTAGACCGCGAAAGGCGGTCAAGCGCATATGCGGAGCGGTATCCTTTAGGAGGCCCTGCCTTTTTAAGGCAGGGAACGCTTGACATTAAAATCCCAGAATATCAAGGCAATCTTCATCGCTCGCAAGAGCGTTTAATCCAAAGCCTACTTAAAATACCGAGTTATTGGAAACTCATACCCTGTATCAATAAAATACCTCTGGGTAAAAAATGGCAACAAAACTATTATTCTCCCCAATTTCTCTTCCGTTCCCTCTTAAGAGAGGGCAAAGTTTGGGTCAGTGGCAAGAAAGGATTGTATCAAGCAGTTCCCAATGGCTATAGTTTGCTTTGTGGATACCAAAAAAGCGATCGCTATCTGGTATCGATTGATTGTGATTCGAGTCAAGCTTTAAGTCAATTCAAAGGAATGAATTTTCCTACCACAGTCAGCTATAGTTCTGGAAGACCTGGGCGAGGGCAGTTTTTGTATTATGTAGATCGACCTATTAAAAGCTTTAAACTCGGTAATGGTTTAGAAGTTAGAGGTAAAAATTTACTTTCCACCTTGCCTCCATCAGTTCACCCGATTACGGGCGAATATCATTGGCTAGTTTCTCCAGACAAAATGAAAATTCCTACTGTTTCAAGTCTTTGGGTTGAGTATCTGCGACCTAAACTAAAGATTCAACCCCAAGAACCAAAAATACAGTCAAACAAGCATAAGACTGTAGAAGAGTTGGTCTGTGCTATAAATCCTCTCTATGCAGACATCTACGATGACTGGATTAGGGTCGGTATGGCTCTAAAGGATTGGGATGAGGGATTGCTTGGGGTATGGGAAGAGTGGAGTCGCAACTCAAGTAAATATAAGCCTGGAGAGTGTGCGTACCGCTGGTCAAGTTTTAACGGTACTGGGGTTACTTTTAGGACTATATATTATTACGCCAAGATTAGCTGAGTCAATACTGAAGATATTTTTTAGAGCGAGATTTAGGCGATCGCATATCCGTAACATACGTACAGAACCAATTAATCATATGATATTATATTATTAAAAGTTAATATTAATTGATAATATGCCGAAAAACATTAGCATCACAGTAAACGATATCAATCGCGAATTTCTCGATTCCCAAACTTCTAATCGTAGTGCTTACATTAATAAATTAATCGAACAGGAACGTAAGCGATATTTTACTGCGAGCATGGAAGCAGGTTACAAAGCTCAATCAATCGATCCTGATATACAAGAAGACGATCGATTGTGGGAAATCGCAGTAGGAGATGGTATTGAGGATTAGAAGAGGTGAAATTTGGTACGTTCGCTTAGACCCAGCCGAGGGAGATGAAACAAGAAAAACACGACCTTGCCTAGTTTTACAAAATGATATTGGTAATAAATTTGCCAATACAACTGTAGTAGTTCCCTTTTTAAGCTTGGGTAACTATCCATTTATTGTTAATATTTCGCCTACATCTCAGAACGGATTGGATCGAGACAGAGGACTTAACTTGAGTAAAATTAGGTCGGTTTCAATTGGCAGATTTAACAATCGAATTGGCATTATAGAAGACAGATACTGGACAGCAATAAAGAAAGCTCTTCTAGCCGAGTGCGGTTTTGTTCAATTGTAGCGAAACGGTCTTGGGGTGTCCCAAAGGGTATATCTTTAGATAAGCTTCGCGTCAGATTAATCATCGTAACCTTGATTCTCAATATATTTATTTCACTAGAACATCTATTGCCAATCGGCTAACGCCTCATTAGCTCATGATGAATAACTTGATTAATTATCATGACGATGAGCAAAGGCAAGAATAGAGCAAAGGCTAAAACCAAGATTCATAAGAATTTTGCCACAGTTACTAAAAAATTGTTAGAACTGATCGACCGAGGAGTAACTCCTTGGCATCAGCCTTGGTATAGTATTGGATACCAGAATTTGCTAAGTCAAAAGCCATATTCTGGAATTAATCCCCTCCTCTGCACAATAGACTGTATATACCACAGTCACTCTAGCCCCTACTATATTGGCAAGACTCAGTCCAATGATAAGGGTTGGACAATCAAGAAAGGCTCAAAAGCAAACTGGCTTAGATGGGGTGGTGGTATAACCGTTACCGAGCAAGTTAAAGACGATCGAGGACAAGTTCAAGAAAAAGAGAAATTCATTCGTGCTTTTAAGTGGTTGATGGTATTTAATATTGATTGTATTGATGATAGTGAATCAGAGATTAAGATTAAAGATTTTTTACCCCAACTAGCAGAAGTTGCAGATCCTGCTTTAGATGTGGAGATCCAAACTTTTGTTGACAGCTTGAAGGCAGACATAACTTATGCTGGAAATTTAGCCTATCACGAATATCGAACAGGAAAGATTTTTATGCCTCCCCGCCATCAATTCAAGTCAAGAGATGGTTTTTGGGCTACTTTGCTCCACGAATTAATTCATAGTACAGCAACTGAATTAGGACGACCAATCTGCGGAGACATGGCAGATCCTATTTATCACCAGGAGGAATTGATTGCAGATCTGGGTGCTTCTTTTCTGGGCAATCGCTTTGGTTTGGCTAGTACCGAACTAGAAAACCATGCCTCTTACCTTAAGCATTACTGGTCACTATTAAATCTAGATGCTCAGGCATTTTTCAATGCGGTCTATCAGGCTCAAAAAGCTGCTAATTACCTATTAGAGCTAGGGGGAATAGAAATAGATCTGGGCTAAGATAGCACCGAAAAGTAAGTAAATGAACTAGAGATAGTAAATTAAATATTTAGATCGCTATCTACACCATCAGGATGAACTGCACAGACTAAGTGGGGATTATGAGCATAAAGAGTACAGCGATCGCAGTTGGGAATCTTGGACATGACAACATTATTGAAACTATTTCTAGTTTGTCACTTAAAACAAATTTGTTATATATTACAAATGCGTAACATTTGTAAATATGACTTGGTATGTAAGATTTAGATAGCGATCGCGTAGCAAGCGCGTAGACATTGCTGTTTGTATCTCTATGCTTCCTCTCTTTTAGTAGCAGCTTCGTTTTTGGGTGCCTCCTTAGCCCGAGCTGCTGCCAAACCTTCTTCATTAATTGCTTCGGGAGAAACTGATTCAGAAGCTATATCCATCTGACCTTCAGCATTAGTATTGGGTTTGGCGGTAGAGCTTTTACCAGTAGCATTTTTCTTATCAGACATAATAATTCAAATCAAAAACGTAAATTTATTTACATTTTGACTGGGTGCAAAAAACAGTCGATCGTTCCAAAGAATGAATTCTTTACAACGCCAATTAAATCACTTGTTCGATGATACTTTGACTCCTGAAAACTGGGGCGATTTTGGCAATCTATCTAAAGTTCCTGCTGCTGAACTCACCGAAACTGATGATGCAGTACATCTCAAACTAGAACTTCCTGGCATGGAAGCTAAAGACCTAGACGTTCAAGTTATGGCTGACCGTGTAGCCCTAAAGGATTAGCTTCGCGTCCGATCGCTGGTGAACGCAGATCTGAAACCAAGACTGAAAAAGACGGTAGAACTCGCTCTGAATTTAGATACGGCAAATTCTCTAGAGTTATTCCTCTACCAGTACGGATTCAAAACACTAACGTTACCGCCGATTACAAAGACGGTATTCTTAATTTGACTCTACCCAAGTTTGAAGAAGAAAAAAATAAAGTAGTGAAAGTAAATCTTCTACAAGACGCTGAATAGTTTAGAAGAGATAATGAACGCAGTCAAATAAATATTAGTTACACCCAGTCACTATTTAAGTAACTGGGTTTTTTGTTGTAGGGCGATCGCGATTTATGAGGTATTCTTTCTAAAGATACTAATTGAACTATTCTTTTATGGTTAACGCTGGCTATACCATTCAACAATTAGCAAAGCGACGAAAAAAACAATCAGTCAAAAAGTTTGCTGCTGCTACAATCTTATTTATTGCTCCAGCGTTAGCATATTTGATGTCGGGTATCACGGGAATATCCATATTGATTAATATTGGCTGTTGGGTAAAGAGCATAGTTTATATCCGAAAAGGACAGAGACTTTTGCTAGCATCGCAAAAAGCCAATTTAGGAGCGGAAGCTGAAAAATCTGTTGCTTTAATTCTTTCAGAACTAGAACGTGAAGGTTGGCAAATTGAATACAATATTTCCCTCAGACATTGGGGAGATGCAGATGCCTTCATACGTTCTCCTAAAGGTAATTGCTTTGTAGTAAACACTAAAGGTAACGGCGGAACTATATTTTTCGACGGTACAAAATTGATGCTGCGCTACGGTCGAAAAGTGCATTCTTTCAGCAACAATAAAGACATTCTCAAAGCTGTAAAAGGTCAAGCAGCGACACTTAAAGAAATTTATCGAGTGCGTTTTGTTACTCCAATATTATGTTTTACCAACGCCAATTTAAATATTAAGACAATAGACAACAAGATTGAAAATGTATATGTTTTAACTCACCGCTCATTAATTCGTGCGCTAAGAAGATTAGATAAATAGCGATCGCCTCATGTATTAGTTTTGAGAATTGGGATAAGTTATGAAAAAAATTAAAGCGATCGCTTCAGGTAAAGTTCAAGGTGTAAGTTACAGAATATATACACGCGCTCAAGCCAGACAATTGGGTGTTAGTGGATATGTGCGGAATTTGAGGAATAGAGACGTGGAAATTGTGGCAGTTGGAGAAGTTGATGCTGTTGATGCTCTCATAGAATGGGCTAGGTCTGGTTCACCCGAAGCTGTAGTTAATAATCTGGAGGTAGAACTTATAGATAATGGTGAAGAATTCAAAGGCTTTGAAATTCGCTACTAGAAGAATGTGATATCCTGGCAGCCTTGGCAGTCAACTATTACAGAACGTGAGCGAACAACTAAATCTATTCAACATCAGACCAACTTACCGAGTAGAGCAACCGAAAGAGTTAATGAGCTTCGAGGCTCTACTGAAATGGAAATCTAGAATATTTGAGCATCAGCAACGCACGTTAAATACAGAACCACCGCAACAAACTAGCCTATTTGAACCGCCAAGAAGTCATTGTGACAGCGATTCTATTAATCCTTTTGAATTGAAGCTACATAACGCCCAGTTCTATAGAACCCATTTGAGATCTTAGGAAGAGGCTGCAAGCCTCTTAATCATCAATCTAATAAAACCCTAAAGGACTAGTCCTAAAGGATTAGCTCGCAAGCTCGCGTCCTTCGCGTCGCAGAGGTTGA